>NZ_RZNF01000002.1:600000-861073 GCF_003992725.1 Rhodomicrobium lacus
TCCGACGTGCTCGACACCTGCCTCGCCGTGCAGCTGACCCGCGCGGCCGACATCCTGCTCGCCGACATCGACGCGGTCCTCGCCGCACTCAAGCGCCGCGCGCTCGAACATAAATACACCGTTACGGTTGGCCGCAGCCACGGCATCCACGCGGAGCCGACAACGTTCGGGCTCAAGTTGGCGCTGGGCTATGCGGAGTTCACCCGCGCGAGGGAGCGCCTGCTGCGTGCAAAAGAAGATGTCGGCACGGCGGCCATCTCCGGCGCGGTCGGCACCTTCGCGCATCTCGATCCGCGCGTTGAAGCCTATGTCGCCGAAAAGCTCGGCCTCAAGCCGGAGCCGGTCTCGACGCAGGTCATCCCTCGCGACCGTCATGCCATGTTCTTCGCAACGCTCGGCGTGATCGCGTCCTCCGTCGAACGGCTCGCGACCGAGATCCGGCATCTGCAGCGCACCGAAGTCGGCGAGGCCGAGGAGTTCTTCTCCGAAGGCCAGAAGGGCTCGTCGGCGATGCCGCACAAGCGCAATCCGGTGCTGACGGAAAACCTTACCGGCCTGGCGCGCCTCGTGCGCGGCTATGCGGTCCCCGCGATGGAAAACGTAGCGCTCTGGCATGAACGCGACATCTCCCATTCCTCGGTCGAGCGCCTGATCGGCCCGGACGCGACCGTGACGCTCGATTTCGCTCTGGCGCGCCTTGCGGGCGTGATCGACAAGCTCGTGGTTTATCCCGGGAAGATGAAGGCGAACCTCGAACGCGGCGGCGGCCTCGTGCATTCGCAGCAAGTGCTGCTCGCCCTCACGCAGGCTGGCGTCAGCCGCGAGAACGCCTATCGTCTCGTGCAACGGAACGCCATGCGGGCCTTTCGTGGCGAGGGCGAGTTCCTCGCGTTTCTCAAGGCCGATGCTGACGTGACGGCGGCGCTTTCGCCCGAAAAGATCGAGGCGCTGTTCGATCCCCAGCACCACATGCGAAACGTCGATGTCATCTTCGCGCGGGTTTTCGGCGAGTAGCGCCGCGCCGCTCGCATCAGCATCATAAGCACGCAAGGACAGGCCCGATCGGCGCAGTCCATGCGTGCAGGAGCCAGCCGTCGCGCCTTCAAAGGAGGGTGCGCTTGCGCCCCGCTGGCCGTGAGGCCGCATGGCGCCTCATGTCCCTGCTGTGCCGTCGATGAGATGCAGACAGGCTGATCGACAAGGAAAACGGCAGCGTTTGCGCCACGACGCTTTCGCGCAGCAAATCTTCCGACAGTTCCTGCACGGCTTTTTCATCCCCGCCTATTTAACAACAGGCTGATCGGAACGCGAACCGCAGTTGGTTCTGGGATCTGGATAAAGTTTTGCCGCATCCGGTGAGCGGGATTACGAGCGGCGACCGCCGCGGAAGCCGTCTGCGGTCGGAAGATCTCCCTTCGCCCTGTGCCCGACGCAGGTGTTCACCCTGCGGACTTTCTGCCTTCCCTGCGCATATCCGAGGCAAACAAGGAACCGCCCGCCGCGCTCCCGCAAGTGCTGGCAAAGTTCGACACACTGCAAAACCAGGATGAGCCGCGCATCACGTCGGGTCGGATCAGGTGAGGTGGCAGTGATGTTTTTCAGTCGGCTCTTCCCTCCTCCCCGGCAATCAGATCGGTAAACCGGTCTCTTGTTAAAGTTCGAAGCCGTTTCTGCCGAAACCTTGCAGCAGGCATTTGCTGGGTGTGACTGCTGCCCCGGAGTGCGAGCACCCGACTGCGGCCCGCATTTTGCCAACTCGCCGCTGCTCTCATTCTCTCCGCCTGCCGACTGATGACAGAGAATACTGCAGCGGACTGACCTCCCAGCCGCCGATCATGATTGCTCGGCATCAGGTTAAAATAAAAGCGACATTTGTACTGAATGAACTCGCACCCATATTTGTGCACTTTCTGAACGAAAGTAATCAGTCATTTCAGTACTTCTTAAGAAGAGCGCCCTAAATAATAGCATACAATCTACACGGCAACTGAGTTGCATCCGCTTCGGTCAAAAGCGGGGGGCATCGGTTCTTTTTTGCAACCTCGCATCTGCGAGGCGGAGGTTTTCCGTATGTGCTCTGATGTAATCGACAAGACGAAAGCTGGAACGCTCGAACTCGAGGGCGATCTCGGGCCTCGCAATGCAAGCGGACTCCATGAAGCCCTGCTCGCGGCCCTTGGCGATGAGAACGAAGTCCTGGTGGATGCACGACGCGTCACATCGCTCGACGTCTCAATTCTCCAAGTCCTGATCGCAGCCCACGTGGCGGCCGAGAAACTCGGGCGCACCATTACGCTCCTGCGCACGCCTGAAGGTGCTGTCGAGACCACCTTCGCGAGGGCGGGCCTTGCCATCCCCGCAGGCTTTACCCCGCCTCAGACGGCTCTTTCACGATAGCGGAGAAAGGAAATCTCATGTCGAAAACGATCCTTGCCATCGACGATTCGCCATCGGTCCTCCAGATGGTTTCCCTCACCTTGTCATCAGCCGGCTATCAGGTGATGGAGGCAGTCGATGGCGCAGACGGCTATGCGAAAGCCGTGGCCACGCCCATCGACGCGGTGATCACCGATCTCAACATGCCGCGCGTAAACGGGCTCGAATTCATCCGCAAATATCGAAGCCACCCATCCAGCGCCGGTGTGCCTGTCATCTTCCTCTCCACGGAATCGGACGCGGCATCGAAGAACGAGGCGAAGGCCGCCGGAGCCACAGGCTGGATCGTGAAGCCTTTCAAGCAGGACCAGCTCCTTGCCATTCTGAAAAAGGTGCTCGGCGCATGAAAGCCTCCGACCCAACAGACACCTTCCGTCAGGAAGCCAGAGAACTCCTGGACGCACTCGAAGAGACACTGCTCGACCTCGAACAGCGGCCGGACGACAAGGCTCTCGTGGACCAGAGTTTCCGCGCCCTGCACACGCTGAAAGGCTCGGGCGCGATGTTCGGCTTCGACGAGATGGCCGAGTTCGTCCACGAATTCGAGACGGCCTTCGATCGGGTCCGCAAAGGCAGTGCGCCCATCAGTCCCGCGCTCGCCGCCATCGCGCTGGCAGCAAAGGACCACATCCATAGGCTCATCGTCGAGCCCGCCCTTCATGCCGACGATTCTGCCAGGCTCCTCAGCGAACTTCGCGAGGCAGCGAGCAAGGCGGAGAGTGACGCGGAAGAGGTTACAGAGGCTCTTTCCGAGCGGCCCCGCGGAGGTTGCCTTGTCCGCTTCCGGCTTCCGGCCGACGCGATCGCCTTCGGCACGAATCCATTGCTTCTTCTCGATGAGTTACGCGAGCTTGGCGCCTGCTCCGTGAAGGCGTTGGTCGATCAACTGCCCCCGCTCGAAGTCATGAACCCGCAAGCGTCCTATCTCGGCTGGGAAGTTACCTTCCCGAACGAGGTCGGAACAGACAAGATCGAGGACGTCTTTCTTTTCATCCGCGACGGAACCGACCTTTCGATCAAACCTATCGATCAGGGCGACGCGTTCACGGCACCCGAACCAGCCGAAGAGCAGGACAGCGAAACGCCTGCGGCCTCCAAGCCGGATGCGGATGAGCCTTCCCGTCGCGCGAGGGATATCGCACCGGCGGCCAACAAGGCCAGTTCATCCGTAAGAGTTGCGGCTGAACGGCTCGACGAGTTGATGGACAGGGTTGGGGAACTGGTGATCGTCCAGTCGCGTCTCTCCCAGATCGCGGGCGCCAGCAACGATCTCAATCTCAAGGCCGTCGTGGAAGAACTCGGCAGGCTCTCTTCCGGGCTTCGCGACACCACCATGGGAATCAGGATGGTGCCGATCGGCACGGTCTTCTCGCGCTTTCGCCGTCTCGTTCACGACCTGTCGAATGATCTCGGCAAGGAGGTCGATTTCGTCACGACCGGCGGTGAAACCGAACTCGACAAGACCATGATCGAGCGTCTGGCCGACCCGCTCGTGCATATCATTCGCAACGCTATCGATCATGGTCTGGAGAGCCCGGAGACAAGAGCCAGTGCCGGCAAGCCCGCCAGAGGACAGGTCCGCCTCGCCGCGATCCACACAGGCGCGGAAGTCGCGATCTCGATCATCGATGACGGCGCCGGTATCGACGCCGCGCGCATCCGCGTCAAAGCCGAAGAGGCCGGGCTTGTCTTGCCCGACCAGAAGATAAGCAACCACGAACTGTGCCAGCTCATCTTCCACCCCGGTTTTTCGACCGCGAGCGAAGTCACGTCCGTCTCGGGGCGCGGCGTCGGAATGGACGTCGTCAAGCGGGCGGTCGAGGGTCTGCGCGGCACGATAGATCTGACGACCACACCCGGACAAGGCACCGTCGTGACGCTCCGCCTGCCCCTGACCCTTGCGATCATCGAAAGCATGCTCGTACGGGTTGGCCGGGGACGCTACGCAATCCCGCTGTCGGCAGTGGAAGAATGCGTCGAATTGCCAAGCACAACCGAACTGGGCGGAAACGGGAAGAACTTCCTCAACATACGGGGACGGATCGTGCCTTTCCTGCGGTTGCGGGAGCTGTTCAAGGTCAATGCGCCGCCGGACCTCCATCAGAAGGTCGTCATCGTCTCGGCGGGCGAGTCCCGGGTCGGCTTCGTCGTCGACCAGATCATCGGCAACAGCCAGACGGTGATCAAGTCCATGTCGAAACTTCATTCCGACATCGAGACCTTCTCCGGTGCAACTATCCTCGGAGACGGCACGGTCGCGCTGATACTGGACATCAGTTCCCTCGTCGCCTTCGGCCAGGCGTTTGAAAGACAGTGGAGAGGCGAAGGCCTGGGGAGGGTTGCATGAGCCACGCGTTCGAGAAGGCGGGCGTGCCTGCGAGCATGAAGGCACTCACCATCGGACTGCAGGGCGAGGTCTTCGCGCTTCCCGCAGAATCCGTGAGAGAAATCCTCGACATGGTGCCCATTACCGAGGTGCCCAATGCCAGGGCCTTCGTCGGCGGGGTGCTCAATGTGCGGGGCAAGGTCGTGCCTCTCGCCGATCTCAGGGTGATGTTCGGCATGGAGCGGACGCCGCCCGATACCAACACACGCATCGTGGTCATCGAGGTCGATCTGGAGGGTGAGCCGACGCTGGTCGGCATCCTCGCCGACAAGGTGCACGACGTTACTGAAATCGCGGGCGCTTCCGTCGAAGAGGCGCCAGCGGTGGGCATGCGCTGGCGAGCGGAATTCATTCGCGGCATCGGCAAGCGCGGCGCGGACTTCATCATCATTCCCGACATGGCAAGGATCTTTGGGCCGAAGGAGGATCGCGAGACGTCCTCCGCTACGGATGAAAGGAAACTCTAGATGCAGCTCTCTCTCAAAGCGAAACTGGCACTCGCCTTCGGTGCACTGCTGCTGCTCGTAAGCGGCCTCGGCGGCATCGCGACCTTGCAGATGAACAAGATGGAGGCCCAGACGATCGTTATCACGAACAAGTGGTTACCGAGCGTTGATGCCGTCCACGGCATCAATTCCGGACTGGGACGATATCGCGCCGCCGAATTCAGGCTTGTGATGGCGAATACGCCAGAAGAAAGGCGTTTTTCGGAAGAACGTCTGGACGAATTCAGTCAGCGTTTCAAGAAGCACCAGGAAAGATATCAGGCGCTTATCTCGGCGCCAGAGGAGAAGGAACTCTATGAGACCTTTCTCGCCAAACTCGGTAACTACATGGGTCTCTCACGCCAACTGATAACTCTGGTAAGAGAGAACCAGACGGAAGTGGCCGAGCAAAAACTCAACGAGAACCGCGCAGCATTTGAGGATACGTCCTCGACCCTCAATCGACTGGTTTCGCTCGCCGTGTCCGGCGCAGATGCCGCGAGCAAGGAAGCCGACGCCGTCTTCGCCCAGTCCCAGACGATCATCTTCAGCGTCATAGGCGTTGCACTTCTCATCGGCATCGGCACGGCGGTTTTTCTTATCCGCGACATCTTCCGCACACTCGGAGGCGAGCCGACCTATGCGCGAGACGTGATCAAGGAAATCGCCGACGGCAATCTCAACGTCAAGGTGGCAACCCGCGACGGCGACGCCCACAGCCTGCTGGCGGCAGCGCGAGATATGGTTGCGAAGCTCAAGAGCGTCATTTCAGAGGTCACGACGTCTGCCCGCAATGTCGGTGCCGGCAGCCAGGAACTGTCGGCGACGGCCGAGGAGCTGAGTCAGGGTGCCACCGAGCAGGCGTCTTCGACCGAAGAAGCGTCCTCCTCGGTGGAGCAGATGGCGTCAAATATCAGGCAGAACGCCGACAACGCCGCTCAGACCGAGAAGATTGCTCGCCAGTCGGCCGCCGATGCCAAGACGAGCGGCGAAGCGGTGGGCAAGGCCGTCCAGGCCATGGAAACCATCGCCGAAAAGATCCTGATCGTCCAGGAGATCGCCCGGCAGACCGACCTCCTCGCTCTCAACGCGGCGGTCGAGGCGGCGCGGGCGGGCGAGCATGGCCGCGGGTTTGCGGTCGTCGCTTCCGAGGTTCGCAAGCTCGCCGAGCGGAGCCAGGCCGCGGCGCAGGAAATCTCCGGCCTCTCCGGCGACACGGTCAAGGCCGCCCAGCAGGCCGGCGAGATGCTGGGGCGCCTCGTGCCCGACATCCAGCGCACCGCCGAACTCGTGTCCGAAATCTCGAACGCGACCCGTGAACAGAATGCGGGCGCGGCGCAGATCAACATCGCGATCCAGCAACTCGACAAGGTGACCCAGCAGAATACCGCCGCTTCTGAGGAAATGGCATCGACATCGGAGGAACTGGCAAGCCAGGCGGAGCAGCTTCAGCAGGCCGTCAGCTACTTCCAGATCGATGAGGCAGGCTTCGCGAGCGTTGAGCGCAACCGGCAGCCCGCGAAGATAACGGGGCGCCTCAGCGTCGCGCAAATGCAGGACGCGCTGCGCCACGCCGCTCCCTCGATCGCGGCGAGCCACAACCCAGCCAGGAAGCCGAAGCCTGCGGCCCAGAACGGCTTCGCCCTCAACATGGATGAGCTTGGCGACGATCTCGACAGGCACTTCGTGCGCAATGGAGCGGCGTAAGCCTCTTCCACTCATCACCCCGGCCGTTCCGGCGGCCGGGGTCCCCTTATCGAAAACAGCGAGGACGATGGCAAGAAAAACCGAACGTTACAAGGGGGCGCCCTTTGCTCGATTTCGCACGAATACAGAGCGGATGAAGCCCCCCTGGCATCTGATGATCAACACTACCAAAGACCGCCCTTAAGTCAGGCGGCTGCACCAGACGGAACAGTATCATGCGCTTTACTATAAAGCTAAAACTTGCATTAGCTTTCGGAACCATCATCGCCTTGGTTCTGGGGCTCTCCCTTTACGCCATATCGAGCTTGAACTCGCTGAATTCGGCCATCACCGACGTCCTAAAAGGCCCGGTGAAACGGCTTGAGCTCTCCTATCAAGTCAATCTCCACATCTCCGATAGCATCAGGGCTCAGAAAAATGCGCTTTTGACGCAGGACAGCCGGGAGGCCGCCGACTTTGCGAGAAAAGCGGTCAGCAGTCTCCAGGATGCCGAACGCGGTTGGAAAGACGGTCTCGCCAGGGCTACGGAAGCGGGACGCCCTTACTGGACCAGCTTGTCCAATCTCGGCGAAAAGCTGACCCAGGCGACGCAGAACTTTTCCGCTGCACTGAATTCGGGCGACAAGGCAACCGCGACCGACATTTCAAACGGCGAGATCCGGACGATCTATGCCGAGGTGAGCAAGGCAATCGAGACGCTCATTGAAAGACAGCAAAACCAGTTGGAACAGGCCGATCATGACACCGACGTTCTTTATGCCGATACGTTAAAACTTCTGATGATTGCCGTCGCAGCGGTATTGCTCATCGCTGTGGCCGCCGGCCTGTGGATTTCGCTCGGCATCAACAACGGCCTGCGCAAGGTCAAGACCGCGGCGGATGCGGTCGCTATCGGCGACCTCAACCACACTGTCGAAATCAGAACGAACGACGAGATCAAGGATCTGGTCGAGACCTTCAACGCCATGACCGGCAACCTGCGCGCGACTGCAGCGGTTGCCGATCGCATCGCCAACGGCGACCTCACCGTCTCGCACAAGCCGCTGTCGGACAAGGACACGCTCGGTCTCGCTCTCGCCAGCATGGTCGAGCGCCTGCGCGGCGTCATCTCGGAGGTCACGACGTCCGCCCGCAATGTCAGCGCCGGGAGCCAGGAACTGTCCGCGACAGCCGAGGAACTGAGCCAGGGTTCAACGGAGCAGGCATCTTCGACCGAAGAAGCGTCCTCATCAGTGGAGGAGATGGCGTCGAATATCAAACAGAACGCCGACAACGCCGCTCAGACCGAGAAAATGGCGCGCCAGTCGGCAACCGATGCCAAGACGAGCGGCGAAGCGGTGGGCAAGGCCGTGCAGGCCATGGAAACCATCGCCGAAAAGATCCTGATCGTTCAGGAGATCGCCCGGCAGACCGACCTTCTCGCGCTCAACGCGGCGGTCGAAGCGGCGCGGGCGGGCGAGCATGGCCGCGGGTTTGCGGTCGTCGCCTCCGAGGTTCGCAAGCTCGCCGAGCGAAGCCAAGCCGCGGCGCAGGAAATCTCCGGCCTCTCCGGCGACACGGTCAAGGCCGCCCAGCAGGCCGGCGAGATGCTGGGGCGCCTCGTGCCCGACATCCAGCGCACCGCCGAACTGGTGTTCGAAATCTCGAACGCCACCCGTGAACAGAATGCGGGCGCGGCGCAGATCAACATCGCGATCCAGCAGCTCGACAAGGTGACCCAGCAGAACACCGCCGCGGCCGAGGAAATGGCATCGACATCGGAGGAACTGGCAGGCCAGGCCGAGCAGCTTCAGCAGGCCGTCGCCTACTTCCGGATCGATGAGGCAGGCTCGGCGAGGGTCGAGCGCAACCGGCAGCCCGCGAAGATAACGGGGCGCCTCAGCGTCGCGCAAATGCAGGACGCGCTGCGCCACGCCGCTCCCTCGATCGCGCCCAGAAGCCCGAAGCCCTCGGCCCAGAACGGCTTCGCCCTCAACATGGATGAGCTTGGCGACGATCTCGACAAGCAGTTCGTGCGCAACGGAGCGGCATGAGCTTCCTTCGGCAGAGCTTGCTACCCCTCCCGGCCGCTCCGGCGGCCGGGGCCCCTTACCAGAAAACAGCGAGGACGACGGCAAGAAAAACTGAACGTTACAAGGGGGCGCTCTTTACTTGATCACGGACGCATACAGAACGGATGCCCCTCCCCCCGGGCATCTCCCGATCAACACCACCAAGAGCGCCCATAGTGGCGGGCGCCAACCAGACGGAACAAGTGTTATGCGCTTCACCATAAAGCTAAAACTTGCATTGGCTTTCGGAACCATCATCGCCTTGGTCCTGGGGCTCTCCCTTTACGCCATATCGAGCTTGAACTCGCTGAATTCGGCCATCACCGATGTCATAAAAGGCCCGGTAAAGCGGCTTGAGCTCTCCTATCAAGTCAATCTCCACATCCTTGAGAGTATCAGGACTCAGAAAAACGCGCTTCTGGCGCAAGACAGCCGGGAGATCGAAGATTTCTCGCGAAAAACGGTCCGCAGTCTTCAGGATGCCGAACGCGTTTGGAAAGACGGTCTCGCCAAGGCTCCGGAAGCGGGACGCCCTTACTGGATCAGCGTCTCCAATCTCGGCGAGAAGCTCACTCAGGCGACGCAGAACTTTTCCGCAGCACTGAATTCGGGCAACAAGGCAACCGCAACGGACATTTCAAACGGCGATATCCGGACTATCTATGCCGAGGTGAGCAAGGCGGTCGAGACGCTCATTGATATTCAGCAAAAACTGTTGGAACAAGCCGATCATGACACCGACGTTCTTTATGCCGATACGTTAAAGCTTCTGATGATTGCCGTCGCAGCAGTATTGCTTATCGCTGTGGCCGCCGGCCTGTGGATTTCGCTCGGCATCAACAACGGCCTGCGCAAGGTCAAGGCCGCGGCGGATGCGGTCGCTATCGGCGACCTCAACCACACTGTCGAAGTCAGAACGGACGACGAGATCAAGGATCTGGTCGAGACCTTTAACACGATGACCCGCAACCTGCGCGCGACTGCCGCGGTCGCCGATCGCATCGCCAACGGCGACCTTTCCAGCGACGTCAAACCGCTTTCGGACAAGGACACGCTCGGTATCGCCATGCAGGGCATGACCGCCAATCTTCGCCAGACCGCGCATGTTGCAGACAAGATCGCCAGCGGCGACCTCACCGTCTCGCACAAACCGCTGTCAGACAAGGACACGCTCGGTCTCGCCCTCGCCAGCATGGTCGAGCGCCTGCGCGGCGTCATCTCGGAGGTCACGACGTCCGCCCGCAATGTCAGCGCCGGGAGCCAGGAACTGTCGGCGACGGCCGAGGAACTGAGCCAGGGCTCAACGGAGCAGGCATCCTCGACCGAAGAAGCGTCCTCCTCGGTGGAGGAGATGGCGTCGAATATCAGGCAGAACGCCGACAACGCCGCTCAGACCGAGAAAATGGCGCGCCAGTCGGCCATCGATGCCAAGACGAGCGGCGAAGCGGTGGACAAGGCCGTCCAGGCCATGGAAACCATCGCCGAAAAGATCCTGATCGTGCAGGAGATCGCCCGGCAGACCGACCTCCTCGCGCTCAACGCGGCGGTCGAAGCGGCTCGGGCGGGCGAGCATGGCCGCGGGTTTGCGGTCGTCGCCTCCGAGGTTCGCAAGCTCGCCGAGCGAAGCCAAGCCGCGGCGCAGGAAATCTCCGGCCTCTCCGGCGACACGGTCAAGGCCGCCCAGCAGGCCGGCGAGATGCTGGGGCGCCTCGTGCCCGACATCCAGCGCACCGCCGAACTGGTGTTCGAAATCTCGAACGCCACCCGTGAACAGAATGCGGGCGCGGCGCAGATCAACATCGCGATCCAGCAGCTCGACAAGGTGACCCAGCAGAACACCGCCGCGGCCGAGGAAATGGCATCGACTTCGGAGGAACTGGCAGGCCAGGCCGAGCAGCTTCAGCGGGCCGTCAGCTACTTCCGGATCGATGAGGCAGGCTTCGCGAACGTTGAGCGGCAGCCCGCGAAGGCGACGGGGCGCCTCAGCGTCGCGCAAATGCAGGACGCGCTGCGCCACGCCAGCCCCTCGATTGCGTCCAGAAGCCCAAAGCCTTCGGCCCAGACTGGCTTCACTCTCAACATGAACGAGCAGCTCGGCGACGATCTCGACAAGCAGTTCGTACGCAACGGAGCGGCATGAGCCTTTTCCACTCACATCACCCCGGCCGTTCCGGCGGCCGGGGGCCCCTTATCGAAAAACTGCGAGGACAGGATGACCGACCAAACACAATATGTGACGCTTGGCGTCGCCGACGGTCTTTTCGCCGTGCCCGTCGAGAGCGTTCAGCAAATTCTTGAAATCCAGCCTGTCGCGGCGATGCCGAACGCACCGGCCGATTTTATCGGCCTGATCGATGTTCGCGGCCAGAATGTGCCGGTGATCGATCTGCGAACCAAACTGGCGCTGCCGGCTTCGGCAGACACGCAAAACACCCGGATCGTCGTTCTCGACGTCTCGGTCGAGGGAGCCACGCGCCGATTCGGTCTGAAAACAGACCGCGTCTTCGAGGTGACCGGCCTCGATCAAGGCGCGCTCGAACCTCCGCCGGATCTTGGAGCGAGATGGCGCGCTGACTGCGTGGCGGGTGTGGGACGACGCGCCGGAGCGTTCGTCACCGTCCTCGATCTCGACCGGCTGTTTCTGGCCGACGTCCTCGCGTCGGACTCGTTGGCCTGAGGCGCGCGCAGCAGGTGCAACTCGCCTTGATTGACCCGACCCGTATTTGTGGAGTTTTAGCATGACCGTTGCCCAGCTTGCCGAAGCCCGGCGCGAGAGGATGCCCGATTTCGATCAGCTCGGAGACCGTGACTTCGCGCGCATAGCGACACTGGTCAGCCGGCAGACCGGAATCCGATTGCCGCCATCGAAAAGAACGATGATCGAAACGCGACTGCGCAAGCGCATGCGCGCCTGCGCCAAGCCGACCTTCGATGCCTATTGTGCCTACTTGTTCGACAAAGGCGTCGAGGGGACCGAGTTAACGCATCTGATCGATGTGGTGACGACAAACAAGACGGATTTTTTCCGCGAGCCTGATCATTTCAGCTTCCTTGCCGATCGAGCCGTACCGGATCTGGTTGCCCGCCGCGCCGGCGAGAGAACGCCGCATCTGAAACTCTGGAGCGCGGCAAGTTCAAACGGCGCCGAGGCCTACACCATGGCCATGATCCTCGCCGATATGGCAGGCGCCAATCTCCGCTTCCAATTCTCGATACTCGGCACCGACGTCTCGACGAGGATGCTGGCTGCCGCGAGGCGCGCGGTTTATCCGGCTGGTTTCGTGTCTCCTGTCCCGGAGGCGATGCAGCGACGCTATTTCATGCGTTCGCGCGATCCCGAAGCCAATGAGGTGCGCGTGATCCCGGAACTGAGGAACCATGTGCAGTTCTCAGCCATCAACCTGATGGACGAAACCTATCGATACGAGCGCGATTTCGACGCCATCTTCCTTCGTAATGTGCTGATCTATTTCGAGAAGGACACACAGGTCGCCGTAACCCGCAGATTGATCAGCCATTTGAGACCGAACGGCTATCTTTTTCTCGGCCATTCCGAGACGTGGGTCGGCGCCAGTCTGACCGCACGGCAGGTCGCACCATCCATCTTTCAGGTTTTGTGAGGCGACCGATGCAGAATTCAACAAGACGTTCAGGCGAAAAATTCCGGGTTCTCATCGTGGACGACTCGGCGTCTGTCCGCCAGGCCCTGTCGGACATTCTTTCCAGCGACCCCGAACTCGAGGTGATGGCCACGGCCTCGGATCCCTATGTCGCCGCGGAGCGCATCCGTCGGGAGATACCTGACGTCATTTTCCTCGACATCGAGATGCCGCGCATGGATGGCCTGACCTTCCTGCGCAAGATCATGGCGCAGCGCCCGCTGCCGGTGGTGATCTGTTCGAGTCTGACCGAGGAGGGGTCGAGCACGCTCATGGAAGCGATGGAGGCGGGGGCCGTCGACGTCGTTACAAAGCCGCGGATCGGTTCGGTCGAGTTTCTCCAGCACTCGCGAATGCGGATCTGCGATACTGCCAAGGCAGCCGCGCATGCGAGGCTGAAGCCGCGGGCGACTCAGCCGCTCCGCGTGGAGGCTAAGTTCACGGCCGACGCCATTATTCCCCAGGGTTGGGCAAGAACGCGCGCGGATCATTACAGTGCGAGCGATATGATTGTCTGCATCGGCGCGTCGACCGGTGGGACGGAAGCTCTCCGTGATATCCTTCGCGCGCTGCCTGCGGAATGTCCTCCGATCGTCATCGTTCAGCATATGCCGGAAAAATTCACCGCCGCCTTCGCGCGCCGCCTCGATGGAATCTGCGCCGTGTCGGTCAAGGAGGCCCAAAGCGGAGATGCGGCAATCCCCGGCCGTGTGCTGATCGCGCCGGGCAATCGCCACATGCTTCTTCAGCGCGCGGGCTCCCGCGTCAGCGTGACCATCAAGGACGGTCCTGCGGTGTGCCGGCATCGGCCTTCGGTGGACGTACTCTTCCGATCGGCTGCGCAAAGCCTCGGGCCGCAGGCTCTCGGCATGTTGTTGACGGGGATGGGCGACGACGGAGCGCAAGGTCTTCTTGAGATGCGCGAGGCGGGTTCTTTCACGATCGCCCAGGACGAGGAAAGCAGCATCGTTTTCGGTATGCCAAGAGAAGCGATCCGCCGGGGAGCGGCCGTAAAGGTTCTGCCTCTGTCGCGCATGGCGCAGGTGATCATGCAAACGCGCAACCATACAGTCGATGCGGTGAAGGCGTCATGACGGCTCTTGATGTGATGGCTGTCGAGAAGCCGAGAATGTCCTTCGTGCAGGAAGTCTGCGATCCTTCGGAGATCATCGCGGAAATAGCCGAGCCTCGGAAGGCAATCGAGCGGACGTTCCTCGAAATGGGCGAACGCCTGATAGGCGGCGTGAAGTTGCTACGGACCGTTTCCGCTGCCCATCAGGCCATGGTTGCGGAGTTTCAGGGCCGTGATTTCCTGACTGTTGCCGAGTGCGTGCATGCGCTTCGCGATGAAGTCGCTGAAATCGTCTCAGATCTGGCAGCCGACGATACCGAAATCGGACAGATCGCCCAGACGATCCGGAAGCTGAAGGATCCTCTCGACGATCTCGCCAACGCCATCAGAATGCTGGATCTCATCGCGATCAATGCCCGGGTGGTGGCGGCAGGCGTCGAAGCGGGCCACGAAGATCTCGCTGCCTTCGTGGCAGATATGACGGAGATCGGACGCAAGGCACGCGAAACGGTCCGTTCGATCCTGAGCATCCACGCCCGCGTCAGCGAAACCGTAGCCAGAGCGACGCAGATTCACCTCGCCTCCAATCGCGAACATGCGAAGATCATGGCGACGATTTCGGAACAGCTGAAGGCCAATCTCGCAACCATCGAGCTTCAGCAAGGCCGCGCCGCGTCCTACGCTCAGCGATCCGGCGAACTGACATCGGCGATCAGCATGAGGATCGGCGATGCTATTGCCGCCATGCAGATCGGTGACAGCACCCGTCAGCGGCTTGAGCATGTCGAAGAAATCCTGAGCGCGATCCTGGACCGCGGCGGGCCTGGGGATGACGATACCGAGGCGATGCTTTTTCGTCTTGCGGCGTTGCAGCTTGCATCGACCCATGAGGACTTTGCCACCGAGGTTGTGGCCCTGCTCTCCGCGCTCGACGGTACTCGCCGCGACGCTCAGGCGGTGCTTGAGGAAGGGAGCGAACGGGCAGACGAGATCCTCGCGGACAGCGGCCACGCCCTGACCGCTCTGGCGAAAAATCTCCAATCCATCGTCCCCCTTCTTCAGAAGGACGCGGACATGCGTCGCACCGTCCGCGAGCTTGGCGAGGAGACGGCTGATGCGATGCGGGAGATTCTCGGACAGATGGACGCCATCGAAGCGACCGACCACGTGGTCCAGCTTCTGCGTCTCAACATGGCAATCCTCTGCGCGAGGCTTGGAGAAAGCGCGCGTGGAATGCGCGTGATAGCGGGTGAACTGGGAGCCGTCGCCCGGAGCGCAAAGGGCGCCGCGGCCGGCATGCGTCAGATCCTGACCGACCTGAAAGACGCCGTCGAGGCCGCGCGAGGGGAAGCCCAGCGATCGGGGGGTCGTGAGGTGAATGGCGATCCCATGAACGCGGCGAGGCTGCTGGAGACGGTTATGGGTCGCATCAAACAGGAAGCGGCGACGCTGAAGCAGGCTGGGCCGAAGACCATTTGTATTCTCGACGAAGCGGCGGACCGGGTTCGGGATTGCGCTGACGATCAGCAGGATTGGCCGGATGTCATCTCGGCACTCGATGCCGCAGCGGGAGATCGGGATTTCGCGTCATTGACAGTCGATAGGGAGCCGCTGGCCGAGATCCGCTCCCGGTACACCATGCAGAAAGAGCGGATCATACACGATCAGGCTTGTGGGGAAGCCGGTGTGCCGTCCGATTGCACGGATGTGCAGGAAGAAGCCGAAGCAGACCTTGAGAGCCTGCTGTTTTAAAAGGGAGAATGTAGAAGACGCCTGAATAGGCACCTATTGCGAAACGAAATTGCCAGTGCGGAGGCGCCGCGGCCTGCTCCGTGAGCGAGTACGCAATCGCCCCCATTGCGGAAGCGGCGGCAGCCAGCCGCCGCCCGCATCCAGCGGGTAACAATCGATCCATGCGAGCGGCTTCCGTCGGCGTCTTAAGGAACGCGCAGGAGGTCAATTGCGGGTTCGGGGTGTGGTGCCGGTGAGGCTCGACCCGTCAGGTTCCGCAGAAAGTTTGATGAACGACCTGATCGGGCCGAGGCGCCGCCGCGTAGCGGGCGAATTCGGGGAAATCCTCGTAAGGCTTCGCAAGAACCGCAAGCAGGGTTTCGAAGGGGGCAAAATTGCCCTTGTCCTGCGCCGCGTCGATGACCTCCTCGACCAGGTGATTGCGCGGAATGAACGCGGGGTTCGCCGAACGCATGACGGCGCGGCGTTCGGCCGGTTCGGTTGCTTCGCGCGCAAGCCGTTCGCGCCAGCGCACCGCCCATTCATCGAAAACAGTCGGATCGGCAAACTGAAGACGCGCGGTCTCGTGTGCCGGGACGCCCGACGCCGTCTCGCACAGGCCGCGAAAGGTGAGCGTGAAATCCGCGCCGTTCGCCGCCATGCGCTTCAGCAGATCGTCCGCGAGCGAAATGTCCCCGGGTTCGGGGCGCAGAAGCCCGAGCTTGCGCCGTATCCCGTCGATATAGGCCGCATCGAAGCGGGCCGCGAAGATGGTGAGCGCCTCTTGCGCGCTCTCAATGGCGGTGGCCTTGTCTTCGGCTATCAGGGGCAGCAGCGTTTCGGCGAGACGCGCCAGATTCCATTGGGCGACGCGCGGCTGGTTCCCGTAAGCGTAGCGGCCGCCATGGTCGATGGAGCTGAAGACGGTATCCGGGTGATAAGCGTCCATGAAGGCGCACGGCCCGTAGTCGATGGTCTCGCCCGCAATCGACACATTATCTGTGTTCATCACGCCGTGTATGAAGCCGATCAGCATCCACTTTGCGATGAGTTCTGCCTGCCGTACGCAGACGAGACCGAGAAGCGCGAGATAGGGGTTTTCCGCACCCGCTGCATTCGGATAGTGCCGCGCGATCACATAGTCGGCAAGGCGACGGGTCGCCTCCACGTCGCCGCGTGCGGCGAAAAACTGGAATGTGCCGACGCGGACGTGGCTTGAGGCGACGCGGGTCAGCACAGCGCCAGGTAACGGCCTGACCCGCGCCACGGTTTCGCCGGTCGTGACGGCGGCAAGCGAACGTGTCGTGGGAATGCCCAGCGCCGCCATCGCTTCGCTGACGATGTATTCGCGAAGAACCGGCCCGAGCGTCGCGCGCCCGTCTCCGCCTCGCGAAAACGGCGTGCGGCCGGAGCCTTTCAGCTGGATATCGCGGCGAACGCCGTCACGGTCGATAACCTCCCCAAGCAGGAGGGCACGGCCATCGCCGAGTTGCGGAACGAACATGCCGAACTGATGACCGGCATACGCCATGGCGAGCGGTTCGCACCGTTGCGGCACGCGGTTTCCTGAAAGCGCCGCCACGCCATCGGTTGTGGAAAGCGCGGCTGGATCGAGACCAAGTTGCCGCGCAAGGTCTTCGTTCAACCGAACAAGACGAGGGGCGGCCACGCGCACCGGCGGAAGCTTGGCGTAGAAGCGCGCAGGCAGGCGCGCATAGCTGTTATCGCACGGGAAAAAATCTCTATGTTCGGTCTCGATCTGGGGGCGCTCCCGAAAATTTCACGACAGATAGGATAAGCAAAAATCCAAGTGCCGCAATCAGGATCAAGACCAGCTGGCTATTTGAAATTCCGAGGATTCGCCGCATGTCCTCGGACCTTCCGATCCGGGCCCCAATCGCAAGCCCGTTGCTTTACAATCTCGGGCGGACAACTCCGAACATCTCGCCCATGACGGCGTCGATTACGCCGCGCTCATTTTCCAGCCCTCCACATGCGGACCGTCGAACAGACCGCCGCCGCAGCGTCGAACAACAATGATCCGGGCGCGCGCGTCCCCTACTCCACCGTCACCGACTTCGCGAGGTTGCGCGGCTGGTCGACGTCCGTCCCCATCGCCACCGCCGTGTGATAGGCGAGAAGCTGGATCGGCACGGCGTAGAGGATCGGGTTGACGAGGCTGTGCGCCGCGGGAAGCACGAAATTCGCCTGCGCCTTGACGGACGCCTGCGCTTCGGGCGCGTCTGAAAACACGACGAGCTTGCCGCCCCGCGCCGCCACCTCCTGAAGATTCGACACGGTTTTTTCAAACAGCGCATCCTTCGGCGCAATCGCGATCACGGGGACCGTCTCGTCGATCAGCGCGATGGGGCCGTGCTTCAGTTCACCCGCCGCGAAGCCTTCAGCGTGGAGGTAGGAGATTTCCTTCAGCTTCAGCGCACCTTCGAGAGCCAGCGGATAGTTCGATCCGCGACCGAGATAGAGCACGAGCGGCGCCTTCGCGAGGGTTTGGGCCAGCATGTCGAATTCGTCCTCGCGCTTCAGGACATCCGCCATGAGGCGCGGCACCTGCACGAGCGCGGTCACAAGCTCCGCCTCGTCACTTGCGGAAAGCACGCCGCGCTTGCGCCCGGCGGCGATCGCCATGCAGGCCAGCACCGAAAGCTGGCATGTGAACGCCTTGGTCGAGGCCACGCCGATTTCCGGGCCGGCAAGCGTCTGCAGCACGGCGTCCGATTCGCGCGCGATGGACGATTCCGGCACGTTCACCACCGAGGCGATGAGCTGGCCGTTGTCGCGGCAATAGCGAAGGCTTGCGAGCGTGTCCGCCGTTTCGCCGGACTGGGAGACGAACACCGCAAGGCCGTCCTTCGGCAACGGTGCCTCGCGATAACGGAATTCCGACGCGATATCGACATCCACCGGCAGCTTGGCGTAGCGCTCGAACCAGTATTTCGCTGTGAGCGCGGCATAGAAGGCCGTTCCGCATGCGGTGATTGTCAGTTTCGACAGCTTGTCGAAAGGCAGTCCGCCGCCGGGGAGTTCGATGGAATTGCGGTCGAAGCGCACATAATGCGCGAGCGTACGGCTGATCACTTCCGGTTGCTCGTGGATCTCCTTCGCCATGAAATGGCGATGGTTGCCCTTGTCGATGAGCAGCGCCGAAACCGCCGTGCGCACGATGTGACGCTTCACCTCCGCGCCGCTTTCGTCATAGATCGCCGCGCCGCCGTGGCTGAGCACCGCCCAGTCGCCCTCGTCGAGGAAGGTCACGCGGTCGGTGAAGGGCGCGAGCGCCATGGCGTCGGAGCCGAGGAACATTTCGCCCTTGCCGTAGCCGACGGCAAGCGGACTGCCGCGCCGTGCCCCGATCATGAGATCGTCGCGCCCGGAAAACAGGATCGCCAGCGCGAAGGCGCCGGTCAGGCGGGCCAGCGATTCGCGAACGGCCGCCACCGGGTCCGCCCCGCGCTGAAGCTCGCGATTGATGAGATGGGCTACGACTTCGCTGTCGGTCTGGCTTTCAAAGGTCTCGCCTTCCCTCTCAAGCTCCTCGCGAAGCTCGCGGAAATTCTCGATGATGCCATTGTGAACGATGGCGACACCGCCCGCCATATGCGGATGCGCGTTCCTTTCGACCGGCGCGCCATGTGTCGCCCAGCGCGTATGGCCGATGCCGGCCGTGCCATAGAGCGGTTCCTCGCCAAGCTTCCGGTCGAGCGCGGCGAGCTTGCCCTCGGCGCGCCGCCTGGTGAGGACGCCGCCTTCGAGAGTAGCGACGCCCGCGGAATCGTAGCCGCGATATTCAAGCCGGCGCAGCGCATCGACAAGACGCGGCGCTGCCGGTTCTTTTCCGAGAATACCGATGATTCCGCACATGGATTTGGCCTTTCCGAAGGTCGGACGACGATGAACGCCCGGGATGGTAGCTGCGCCGCGCGAACGCACAAATTCAAACAATACTACAGACTGTTTCAGGCAAGTTTAAGTTGCGCTTCGGAAAGGTTCGCGCAAGCGTCACCCATTCGGGCCGCTTCCCCATGACGGAAACGGATCCCGAAGTGTCGCCCATGATTTGGGACTGAACACGGGCTTTTCGGGATCGCCCACAAGGCAGCGTTCCAGCATCGCCTCGATGCGCCCGCGATTCATGGCACCGAGCGCGCCGATGAAAACCAGCTCCTGCCGCCGGTCGCCGAAGACCGGATCCCAGCGCGACTTGACCTTCGCAAGCGTTTCCTCGTCCTGCGCCAGATGCGCCTCCGGCACGGCGGCCCACCAATAGCCCATGCCCCCCGTTGCGGCGATGGCACCCGCCAGGCTGAACTCACCCACCCAATCGGGGCGCGTCGCGAGCCAGAAATGCCCCTTCGCGCGGACGACGCCCGGCAGCGGCGTCTGGATGAATTCCTGGAATTTGGCGGGGTCGAGGGGCCTTCGCGCGCGCCACACGAAGCTCGTGATGCCGTATTCCACATCCTCCGGCGTATGCTCCGCGAAGCCGTACAGTTCCTTATACCAGAGCGGGTGCTGATGCGCCCTGTCGAAATCGAACAGCCCCGTGTCGAAGATCCGGGCGGGATCGACGCGGGCGAAATCCGTCTCGATGACGCGCGCGTCGGGATTGAGGCTGCGGATGATCTTGCGTGCGGCGTCGAGTTGCTCGGGCGTTGCGTCGGATATCTTGTTGAGGATCACCACATCGGCGAATTCGATCTGCTCGACGAGAAGATTGACGAGCGTGCGATTATCCTCCTCACCCGCGACTTCCCCACGGTCGCGCAGGAAGTCGGTGCTGGAGTAGTCCTTGAGCAGATGCGCCGCGTCGACCACTGTCACCATGGTGTCGAGCCGCGCGATGTCGGACAGGCTCAAGCCTTCCTCGTCACGAAATTCGAACGTGGCGGCAACGGGCAGCGGCTCGGAAACGCCGGTCGATTCGATGAGCAGATAGTCGAAGCGGCCCTCCGAGGCGAGGCGGGCGACTTCCTTCAGAAGGTCTTCGCGCAAGGTACAGCAGATGCAGCCGTTCGACATTTCGACAAGGGTTTCCTCCATGCGGGACAGGTTCGCGCCCCCTGCCCTGACGAGGTCGGCGTCGATGTTCACCTCGGACATGTCGTTGACGATCACCGCCACGCGGCGCCCCTCGCGGTTGTTCAGAACGTGGTTCAGGAGCGTCGTCTTGCCCGCGCCGAGGAAGCCCGAAAGGACGGTTACGGGCAGGCGCGTGTCTCTCTGCGTCATGGGAAGAAAGCTCTCCGGTGGATGATACGTAATGTTATACTGTATCATTGACCGCCTGTTCAAGGCAGCCGTGCGGATCGCGTGAACGAGCCGCGAATGCGAAGGGCTGTACGGAGAGGCTTGGCGGCTGGAATGCCGCCGGTCGCCTACTTCGTGGAGGCTGCTTTCTCGGCGTCGGCGCGCGCGCGCTTGCGCTTCGCCCATTCGTCCTTGTGAACTTGCGGCGCCCGCGTCAGCGCCAGCGCGTGCGGCGGGACATCCTCGGAAATGACGCTGCCCGAGCCGATATAGGCGCCGTCGCCGATGGTTACCGGCGCGACGAGCGAGCTGTTTGAGCCGATGAAGGCGCCCGCGCCGATATCGGTCTTGTACTTTTTATAGCCGTCGTAATTGCAGGTGATGGTGCCCGCGCCGATGTTGGTCTTCGCACCGACATGCGCATCGCCGATGTAGCTCAGGTGATTCACCTTCGCGCCCTCGCCGACATGCGACGCCTTCAGTTCCACGAAATTGCCCACATGCACCCCGGCCTCAAGCACCGTGCCGGGACGGAACCGCGCGAATGGGCCGATGGTGGAACCGCGTCCGACACGCGCGCCTTCGAGATGCGAGAAGCCCCGGATCGTGACGCCGTCCTCGATCACGACGCCCCCGGCAAAGATCACGTTCGGTTCGATCACGACATCCTGTCCGATGACGGTGTCGTGCGAGAAGGTCACCGTCTCGGGCGCGATCAGCGTTGCGCCGCCCGCCATCGCCGCCGCTCGCGCCCGCCGCTGGAAGATGGCCTCGGCCTCGGCAAGCTGGGCGCGCGTGTTCACCCCGCGAACCTCGTCCTCGTCGATGATCTCGAAGGCCACGCGAAGCCCCCGCGCGCGGGCGATTTCGACCGCGTCGGTGAGGTAGAATTCGCGCTGCGCATTGTCGTTGCCGATGCGGTCGAGCAGCGAAAGGATCAGGTCGCCGCGAAAGGCAAGGATGCCCGCATTGCACAGCGTGATGGCACGCTCCTCCTCGGTCGCATCCTTGTGTTCGCGGATGGCGAGAAGCGCGCCCGACGCGTCGGTTATCAGCCTGCCATATCCCTGCGGATCGCGGGCCTCGAACCCCATGACGGCCATGTCGGCCCCGTTCGCGACGGCGCCCGAAAGGCGCGCGAGGCTATCGGGCGTGACGAGAGGCGTGTCGCCGCAAAGCACCACCACGGGAAGGTTCGAGGTTTCGAGCGCGGGGCGCGCCTGCAACACGGCATGCGCGGTGCCGAGCCGGTCGCGCTGCTCGAAGAACCGGGCAGCGATGGGCAAGCGAAGCGCATCGAACTCTCGCGCGTCCGGAGGAACGATCACGAAGCAGGATTCCGCGCCCGCATCCGCCGCAGCCTTGACGACATGGGCGACCAGCGGCAATCCGCCAACCTGATGCAAGACCTTGGGCAGCGCGGATTTCATGCGCGTCCCCTGCCCCGCCGCCAGCACCACCGCATTGAAACCCGCCATCGGTCGTCCCCTTCTGCCTTCGCTGCCGCTCTGCCTAGATCAAACCGCGACCGATGGAAACAATCGACCGCGCTGCGCCACGCAACAGCATAGCGGCGCAGGGTAAACATCGGCTGCGCTGATAGGGGAAAGCTGTGGCGAGCGCATGACGAAACGGCGCTTGAGCGCCGAACCGTAACGTCAGATCGAGTCGGTGTTGAACGTATCGCAGGCTGCGAGCGAGCCAGTCTGATAGCCGCGTGTGAACCAGCGCGCCCGCTGTTCCGAGGAACCATGCGTGAACGAATCAGGCACGGCATAGCCACGCGTGCTCTTCTGGATGGCGTCGTCGCCGATCGCCTCGGCCGCGCGAAGCGCCGATTCGATATCGCCCGGCTCCAGCGTGTTGTTGAGCTTCGCCGTATGATGCGCCCAGACGCCCGCATAGCAGTCGGCCTGAAGCTCCACGCGCACCTGAATGGCGTTGCGCTGGCCTTCCGAGCCGGCCGCAGCCTGAAGGCGCTGCGCCTGTTGAAGCCTTCCCTGCAGGTTCTGGATGTGATGGCCGATCTCATGCGCGATCACATAGGCTTGCGCGAACTCGCCCGGTGCCCGGAAACGGCGCTTCAACATGTCGAAAAACGACAGGTCGATATAAACCTTGCGGTTTACAGGACAATAGAAAGGCCCCATTTGCGCGCTCGCGATTCCGCAGCCGGACTGTATGCCGTCGCGGAAGAGGACGAGTTTCGGCGGCTGGTAGCGCGCGCCCTGACTCGCGAAAATTTTCGACCAGACGTCTTCCGTATCGCCGAGCACGACGGAAACGAACCGCTTTGCCTGATCGTCCGCAGACGCGCTTTGGGAGGGCGCTCGCGGTGCCTCGCGTGGGATCTGGATGTTTCCGGGGAAGCCACCCTCACCACCTTGCAGGATGACGCGCGGATCGACGCCAAACAGCAGCGCGATGCCGACGATGACGATCACGCCGAGAATGCCGAGTCCGCCGCCCTGCCCGATCTGGATGCCGCCGCCACCTGGAAACGGAAAACCGCCACCGCCGCTCTCATCGCGGCGGTCTTCGACGTTCTCGCTTTCGCGGCGTCCCTGCCATCTCATGAAATTGTCTCGCTTTTACGCTGCACAGGCTTCGCGGTCGGTTCCGGCGCCAGAAGGATGGACTTCACAGCCTTCGACGCGGCCACCTGACCAAGATTCACATAAGCTTCGTGATTACGCTCGATGTCCTTAAGGTCGTATAAATAGTTGACCATGACGCTAAGAGACTCGCGAATTCCCTTCTCCGACGTGTCGCCGAGCCAGTTGATCCGCTCCAGCCGCGCGCCGTTGCCGAGGTGGAAACGCGCCACCGGGTCGATCGGTTTCCCTTTCTTGTCCTTCGCACGCAGATAATAATGCGCGGCGGCGGCAAGGATGGCGGGTTCGAGCGCGTCGAGTTCCTCCTCGCTCTCGCCGAACTGGCCCGCGAGCGCAGCATCGATCAGTTTCCGCTGCGCCGCCGGGAGGTAGGAAAGTTCGGCCTTGTTCGCTTCGAGCCACGACCGGAAAGTCGGCGCCGGCGAAAGCGTGACGAAGGTCTTTAGCGAAGGCTTCTCCTTCTTCAGGTCTTCCGCCACCTGCTTGATGAGGAAGTTGCCGAAGGAAATGCCGCGCAGGCCGTCCTGGCAGTTCGAGATCGAATAGAAGACGGCGACCGATGGCTCGGGATCGTCGCAATCCTCGGCGTCCGAGGCAAGCAGCAGCTGGATCGAGGACGGGATATCCCCGGCGAGCGCAACCTGAACGAAGATCAGCGGCTCGTCGACGAGCGCCGGATGGAAGAACGCGAAGCAGCGGCGGTCGCCCGGGTCGAGCCTGCGCCGCAGATCCTCGAAACCATGGATCTTGTGCACCTTCTCATAGGCGATGAGCTTTTCCAGAATCGATGCGGGGCTCGACCAGGAAAGGTGCGCAAGCATCAGGAAGCCGCGATTGAACCAGGAGGAAAACAGGTGCACGAAATCGCGGTCGACGCCTGCGAGTTCGGGGTTGTCCTTCAGGCGGCGCAGCAAGTCTTCCCGCATGCGCACGAGCGCCGCCGTGCCGCCGGGTGCGAGATTGAGCCTACGGAAAAGTTCCTGCCTTGGCGATTCGACGGCCGCCATGAGCGCTTCGAGCTGACCGATCTCGGGCCGCTCGACATAGGCGACCGCCGCGCGTCGGACGGCCTCAGCGCTCGGGAGAAAATGTCTTGCCAAAAAGACGAAAAAAGCGTCTTTTTCCTTATCCGTCGTCAAGCGGTAGAGGTCGAGGATTCGCCTTGCAAGAGCAACGCCCGAAGCCTCGCCCCTGCTCGAAACCAAAGCCTGGCATAATTCCTCGAATGACTCTTCAGCGTCTGCTCCGATCAAGGATGACAAATCCAGAATTTGCCTGCCCCGGTCCGAAATTTTGCTCAGGATTTCCTGGAAGAAAGAAACATCCATATTCCGGCTGCTTGCCTCGTTGCTTGCGATTGATCAAAGGTCCAGTCTGAGTAGGATGATACCATGAAATTCATGGTCTACGCCCGAAAAGGCGGTTTCGGCTTCTTCTCTGTTCGGATAATCCGGGCTATGGCTTCCTGCCCGGTAAAAATTGCGCCGATCTTTGACGTTGGACGGAAGGATCGTCGAGAGCACGAAACGAAGAGCGAGGTCCTATGAGTTCCCAAGCGGAACGCTTGAGAGCGTTGATCGAGGAGGAAATTCTCTCCTTCCAGCTCAAACCCGGCGACAAACTGGACGAGTGCGGCCTCGCGAAGCGATACGGCACGTCGCGAACGCCGGTCAGGGAGGCGCTTCGTCAACTTTCCGCGAATGGGCTCGTCGAAATCCGGCCTCACAAGGGCGCCATGGTCGCGCGCCTCGGCATCCGCGAACTCGTCGAACTGCTTGAGGTGATGGCGGAGCTTGAGGGCGCTTGCAGACGTCTCGCGGCCAAGTCCTGCCTCAACAGCGATATCGATGCGATGGCGGCTGCGCAGGAAGATTGCCGCCGCTTTGCGGAAGCGCACGACCCGAAAAGCTACGCGCGCGCGAACGAGGTGTTTCACGAGACAATCTATGCGGCGAGCCGCAACAACTATCTCGTCAAGATGACCCTCGGCATCCGCAACCGGATCGGCGCTTACCGGCGTTTGCAGCTCGACCACATCAACCGAATCCTGCCCTCCGTCATGGAGCACGACCGCATCCTCCGCACCATCCGCGACGGGCTTCCGGACGAGACCGACAGGCTGTTGCAGGTGCACATCCTCAACATAGGCGGCGAGCTGCGCCGGATGATCGCGCTCATTTCCGAGGGCGAAAACGCGTTTCCCAGCCGCACACAGATGATGTTCGATGAAGCGGACGCGCTTCACGTTCTGGCAGGCGCGGGCAAGAGATAGCGTCGCCCGTCATTCATCGGCTCTTCGATCATCCCGAACGGGGATGATCGTTTGATGGCGCAGGCGGGATGATCGCGCTCCCGCCGATACTGATGCGAGCGCGAGCTTTGCATCGCAGGCAGCCTGTCGGACAACACCCTACGCTATCAGGTTGTATTTTCTCATTTTTGCATCCTAAGCGTGGGCTGGTGCATTCGCGCAACAGACAAAACTGCTGTGCCCTGATAGAAAAAAAGCCGGTCCCAATTCGATTCAGACGCGGCTTTTGCATGCATCGTCTTCTGGCATCGCTCTTGATCCTCGCCGGGCTTCTGAGCCTTGACGCCCGCGCGGCCAATATCTCTACCGTGACCCAGGATGGCGTCACGAAGGTCATTGTCATTGCCGGCGTTATCGCTCCGGGGGACGCGCAGAAATTTGCCAATATCGCGCTGATGACGGACGACGCCGTCGTCGCGCTGGCAAGCGATGGCGGCGCGTTGAAGGAAGCGCTCAACATAGGCCGCGCAATCCGGCTCAAGGGCTTCTCGACCTATGTCACGGCGAATTCCCGCTGCGCGTCGGCCTGCGCGCTGATCTGGCTCGCGGGCGTGCCGCGCCAGATGGCGTCTACGGCTCGCGTCGGGTTCCATGCCGCCTATTACGATCTGTCCGGCGTGAAGGAAGTCAGCGCATCGGGTAACGCGATCGTCGGCTCTTATCTGAACACGCTCGGGTTGCCGGAGAGGGCGGTGCTGAGCCTCACTTCCGCGCCGCCGACGAGCGTGCGGTGGTTTTCTCCGGCGCAGGTCCGCGGGACCGGAGTCGATGTCACGATCAAGGATCTGGACGGCGCCTCCGAAGGGGGCGTGACGGAGCAGGCCCAGACGCCCAGAACCACCGAGGTTACGAAAGACGTTTCATCGCTTGGTGTCGGTGCCGCCGCCACGCCGGCAGATGTCGAGGCGCAGGCGCGCATTTTCGCCGCGCGTTACCTGACCTACGAAAACGAAGAGGCTGCTCGCTCGCTGGCTCTGATGTCAGATGTCTACGACGACAAGGTTTCGCACTTCGGCAAGATGAAAACCCGGCAGGAAGTTCTGGCCGAGCACGCCCTTTTCGTCACGAAATGGCCGAATCGCAAGCAATCGCTCAAGCAGGGGAGCGTGATCGTCCAGTGCAAGGCGCCGCAGGCGCAATGCTTGGTGGACGCGCTGATCGACTGGGAAGTCGCCAGCGGAAGCACGCGCTCGAAGGGTGTTTCGACATGGCACCTTGTACTCAACCGTCAGTCCGACCGCTTCTCGATCGTTGCCGTCGACGGGAAGGTCATTGAACGACGGAACCTGTCTACGGAGCGCAATCGCGGGCCGTGCTTCCGCTCCTTCTGTCCGTTCGATCTTGCCTTGCGCTGAGAAACGGCGCGACCTCCGGCACGCGAGCCTGAAAGCTGCCCTCTCGGCGAGGGATACGCTGAGGCAAGCGTAATCTTCCCGAATGTCGGCCGCAGGCAGTCGCACTCTGCCGGTGCGTGACCGGGAGTTCGAGGTAACGCTTTCGATAAGGCGTCCATGCCGTGCCGCATCACGGCGCCTTGCTGTCATGACGCGCCGCTGAGTTATCGAGCGCCGGGAATCGCGGGGTTTTCCACTTTAGGCTGTTCGACCGTTGCCGCGCGAAGCTGGTAGGTGTTCAGGCGGCAGGTGTTCTGCTTGTCGAGTTCCACGAAGGCGGGGTTACGACGGTCCACCATGTCGGACTCGGTGACATAGCCCTTGCGTTCCACGTCGTAATATTTGAAGTCGGCTGTCTCGAACAGGCGGTCCACCTTGGCAAGGCGCTTGAACTCCTCCGGCGACAGCTTCCCGTCATGGTTGACGTCCGCATCCTTGAACAACTGGCTGACATAGGCGCGCCACTCATCGCAGGTGACGACGCCGTCGTGGTTCAGATCCCAGGTCGCCGCCGCCCGGATGAACGATCCTTCGACCGAGTCGCTCAGGCCGGCGGGAGACGAACACCCCGCCAGAAGGATCGCGAGCGAGGCGCTGGCGGCCATCAGCCCGAGGCACAATTTTTTGTGATGTGGCATTATCGTCTACCGCTTCCCGTATTATTCCGCGTTGCCCCGAGGCAAAGCTTTGAATTGTGGTGCGAATGGGCCGAAAGAGCCGGTTCCGGCGTTTTTGCCACAATCTCCCGCGCGGACACCCTCGGGCATCACGCCTCAAGACATGCGAAACCAAGATTAAGAAGACTTTGCGGTCGTGTCTTAAGCCGCGCTATAAGCATGCAGGCGAATATGGTTCCGAGTTGCAGGAGCCATGTGTGGTGGGATCATGATTTACAGACATGCGGCCTTTGGGCTGGTCGCACTCCTTTCGCTCGCGGGCGCGGCCAGCGCGGCCGAATGCCCCGCGGGTGCTCTCGGCACGAGTCGAACTCTTGCCATCGATCCGGCGAAGGTGAGCCGGGTCGGCGGCGGCCCGGACTACGGCACGCCCATACTTGCTGATCACGAGGTGATCCTCACCTTCGACGACGGCCCCACCCCCCCATGGACGGGCAAGGTGCTCGATGCGCTCTCGGCTGAATGCGCGAAGGCGACCTTCTTCACCGTCGGTACGATGGCGCGTGCTCATCCGGCGCTGTTGAAGCGCGTGCTTGCCGAGGGGCATACCGTCGGCACACATTCGGAACATCACGCCCACATTCCGAAGCTGCCTTACAAGGCCGCGACAAGCGAAATCTCCGACGGCTTCACGAGCGCCGGAAAGAGCCTCGGCGATCAGGCGGCCGTCGCGCCGTTCTTCCGCTTCCCCTATCTCGAATCGACGCGCGCGACAGAAACCTACGCCGCTGCGACGGGACTCGTGATCTGGAACATCGATTTCCATGCATCGGACTGGGTGAAACAGACGCCGGAGAATCTCGCGCGCCTCGCCATTTCGCGCATAGAACAGAAGAGGCGCGGCATTCTCCTGCTTCACGATATCCACGAACGGACCGCTCTCGCCTTGCCGATCATTTTGCAGGAGCTGAAGGCGCGCGGTTACAAGATCGTGCATGCGGTCCCGGCGCCCGGCGCTCACGTGAATTTCGAGGTCGCCTCGAAGGTGGATCCGTGGATTGCGAAGACGGCACCGCTTCGCAGCAGCCGGGCAAAGGCCACGCCGAAGCTTGAAGGCGGCGCCGTCGAGGACTGGCCCGCACAGCCCTAGATTTCTGTCGGCGTCAACGGCGCCCGATCGAGGGCGGGTTTGCCGATCGTGGACGGCCCTGCGCAGGCGCGCCGCTCACGGTTTGGCGAGCCTCGGCATGAAGAACATGGCGGGAACACCAATCGGTGTTATGATCCGGCCACCGCTTCTGTCATGGCGAGGTTCTCTGCATGCCCTCCACACTTCTGCCCGGTCGCGCCGTTCTCAAGGTCACGGGCGATGATCATGTGCCGTTCCTTCACGGTCTGATCACGAACGATATCGAGGATCTCGGAAACGACGAGGCGCGCTTCGCAGCTCTGCTTTCACCGCAAGGCAAGATCCTCTTTGACTTTTTCGTCGTCCGCCATGGCGACACGCACTTCATCGACGCGCCGAAAGGACAAGCCGATGCGCTTGTCAAGCGGCTGACCATGTACAAGCTTCGCGCCAAAGTGGATGTTGCCGATGTGTCTGAAAAGACGGCGGCGGGCGCGGTCTGGGGCGAGGACGCAGCCGCGTGGGCGAAGGCGAACGGCGGGCTTGCCTATGCCGATCCGCGCCTTCCTGAGCTTGGCAGCCGCGTCCTGATTTCCGCCACGGCAACCCCTGCCGTGAATGCGACGCCCGAAGATTACGCCGCCCATCGCATCGCGCTCGCCGTGCCCGAAGGCGGCGCGGACTATGCCTTCGGCGACGCCTTTCCGCACGAGGCCTGCTTCGATTTTCTTCACGGTGTCGATTTCAGGAAAGGCTGTTTCGTGGGGCAGGAAGTCGTCTCGCGCATGCAGCACCGCGGCACGGCACGCACCCGCGTTCTCTCCGTGGCTTCATCCGCGGACCTGCCGGAAGGCGGCGCCGATATCGTGGCGGGCGGGTTCCCGGTCGGGCGCCTCGGTTCTGTCGATGGTGCGCGAGGCGTTGCGTTGGCGCGAATCGACCGCGTCCGCGACGCCTTGGCGAAACGGCTCGCGCTGACAGTCGGTGCGGCGGACGTCGATCTCACCGTGCCGGGCTGGGCGACATATTCGCTGGAGCCGGAACCTGCCGGAGATGCGGCGTGAGCGGCGTGGATGCCGCGCCCGCGGTGTTGCAGCCTGTCCGCTGCGGCTGGGTAAACGCGGAAAACGCGCTCTACGTGCGCTATCACGACGAGGAATGGGGCGTGCCGAAGACGAGCGACCGCGCGTTTTTCGAAAAACTCATCCTCGAAGGGTTTCAGTCCGGCCTGTCGTGGATCACGATCCTGCGCAAACGCGAGAATTTCCGCGCCGCCTTCGACGGTTTCGATCCCGAGAAGGTCGCCCGTTACGACGTGGCAAAGGTGGCGGCCCTTTCGGGCGATGCGGGAATCGTACGCCATCGCGGCAAGATCGAGGCCGCCATCGCCAATGCGCGCGCCTGCCTCGACCTGCAACAGAGCCAGTCGCTCGCCTCGTTTTTTTGGGGCTTCGTCGACGGGACGGCCATTCAGAACCGCTTCACCGCCATTTCCGAGGTGCCCGCGCAGACGCCGCTCAGTGCCGCGATCTCGAAGGAACTGAAGCGCCGCGGCTTCCGCTTCTGCGGACCGACGACCGTTTATTCCCTCATGCAGGCGACGGGGCTCGTCAACGACCACATCACATCCTGCCATTGCCACGATCCTTGCGCCGCTTTGGGTCGACCCGAAATTCTGGCATAAAGGCGCTGTCCTCGAAAAGGATTCGCGATGCAGCAAAAACTCGCTCCTCAGCCGCTCGTCGTGCACCGCCAGAGCCGAGCATGGCAGCGCATGCTTTCGGGCCGCCGCCTCGACCTGCTCGACCCGTCGCCGCTCGACATCGAGATTGGCGACATCGCGCACGGACTGGCCCGCGTCGCCCGCTGGAACGGGCAGACGAAGGGTGCGCATGCCTTCTCGGTCGCGCAGCATTGCGTGCTGGTGGAACAGGTGGCGGCCCTCATCAAGCCTGCCGCCGGGCCGCATTTCCGCATGGCCGCACTGCTACACGACGCGCCGGAATATGTCGTGGGCGACCTCATCAGCCCGTTCAAGGCCGCGATGGGCAAGACCTACAAGGCTTTCGAACTGCGCATCCAGCGCGCGGTGCATATCCGCTTCGGCCTGCCGCCCGAGCTTGCGCCGGGCGCCACGCAGACCATCAAGCGCGCCGACAAGATCGCGGCGTTTTTCGAGGCGACCGAGCTTGCGGGCTTCGCTGTGGCCGATGCGCGCGCGTGCTTCGGCGACCCGGACGCGCTCGGCATCGACTGGCCCGTCGCGCTGCGCCATCCCGAACCGCTGGACGCCTCGGCGGCGCAGGCGGCCTTCCTTGCTCGGTTCGAGGCGCTCGAAGCGGAAAGACGGACCGTGGGCGGATCGAAAGGCGGCGCGCGTGCACCCTGACCTGAAGCCGCTGACGGCTGGCCTCGCCGCCAAGTTCGCCGCGCTTGCCGGGCCGCATGGCGCGCTGGAAGCGCCGTCGGAAATCGCGCCCTATACGCAGGAGCCGCGCGGCCTTTATCACGGCGCATCGCCGCTGGTGCTGCGTCCGGCGACCGTAGAGCAGGTCACCGCCATCCTTCATCTCGCCCATGAAGAACGGATTGCGATCGTGCCGCAGGGCGGCAACACGGGGCTCGTCGGCGGACAGGTGCCGTTCGGCGGCGAAATCATTCTGAGCCTTTCGCGCCTGAACCGCATCCGCGATATCGACGCGGCGGGCAACACGCTCACCGTCGAGGCCGGCGCGACGCTCGCCGCCGTGCAGGAAGCCGCCGCCAGCGCGGGGCGCCTGTTTCCCTTGAGCCTCGGCTCGGAAGGTTCCTGCCAGATCGGCGGCAACATCGCGTCGAACGCCGGTGGCGTGCATGTGCTGCGCTACGGCAATACGCGCGATCTCGTGCTCGGCCTCGAAGCGGTCTTGCCCGGCGGCGCGGTGATCCACGGGCTGAAGGCGCTTCGCAAGGACAACACGGGCTACGATCTGAAAAGCCTGCTCGTCGGCTCGGAAGGCACGCTGGCCGTGATCACGGCGGCGACGCTGAAGCTGTTCCCGCAGCCATCCGAGGTTGCGACCGCTTTCGTCGGCCTCCCCTCGCTCGATGCGGCGGGCGCGTTTTTCAGCCGTGCGAGCGAAGGCGCGGGGCCGCTCCTCACCGCGTTCGAACTGATCCCGCGCGCGATCCTCGATTTCGTCTTCCGCCATCTGCCGCAGCATCGCGACCCGCTGGCCGCGCGCTTTCCCTGGTATGCGTTGGTCGAGATTTCGTCGCCGCTGGGCGACGGCATCGCGGATCGCGCGGCGCTCTCCATCCTCGAAGCGGCGATGGAAGCGGGTATCGTCGCCGACGCCGCCCTCGCCGCGTCCCAAGCGCAGGCGCGCGACTTCTGGCGGCTGCGCGAGGCCATCGTCGAGGCGCAGAAATTCGAGGGCGGCAGCATCAAGCACGACGTGTCCGTGCCGGTCGCACGCATCCCTGCCTTCATCGCCGAAGCGACCGCCGCCGTCGAAGCGCTCGTGCCCGGCGCGCGGCCCGTGCCGTTCGGCCATTTCGGCGACGGCAACATCCATTTCAACGTGAGCCAGCCCGTGGGCGGCGACGCGGGCACGGACAAGGAGGCGCGGAAGGCCGCCTACCTCGCGCGCTGGGACGAAATGCAGGCGCTGGTCCACGGCATCGTGCTGAAATACGGCGGCTCGATCAGCGCCGAGCACGGCATCGGCCGCATGAAGGCCGACGCGCTGGCCGCGATCAAATCCCCCGCCGAGATGGCGCTGCTGCGAGGGATAAAGGCGGCGTTCGATCCGCGTGGTGTGATGAACCCGGGGAAGGTTTTGGTTGGGTGTAAAGGCAGCTAACGGCCGAAGATATCACGCCTCAACTCAGCATAAACGTTCATTCCGGGTTTGATCAGTGGCGCCAATGTGTTTCGGGCGAAGGACATCTGATCGTTACCTGACCAAACAAGTCCAAGGATACGTTTCGTCCGTGGGCCTGCCTCGGTGAGTTTCAACGCGACCGGCAGGCCGGCCGCTCGGCCGAGGACATGCTGGACGAGGTCAAGGCCGGCGCGATCCCGCTCGCAGACCGCGCCTATGACAGCGACGGTTTGCGCCATGCCCTCGAACAGCGCGGCGCGTGGGGCAACATCAGCCTCATGCCGAACCGGAAGAAGCGCACGGCGTTCTCGGCCTGGCTTACCGCCAGAGAAATGTCGTCGAGCGCTTCTTCAACAAACTCAAACACTTCCGCGCCGTTGCAACCCGGTACGACAAGCGCGACGATAGTTTCCTCGCATCCGTCAAGCTTGCGTCAGTCCGGGGCTGGCTGCGAAGTTATGAGTCGGTGACCTAAAGGGGAGCAGTGGTCTCGCTTTCTGAATGACGCGGTTGTTCAGCTCTCGCGATGTGCTTGCGACCGAGTAAACGCATCACGACCACGAAGAAGATCGGAACCCAGAACACCGCTAGTACCGTTGCCGTAACCATACCGCCGAATACGCCCGTTCCGAGAGCATGCTGGCTCTTGGCGCTCGCCCCGCCTGCGATAACGAGCGGTACGACCCCGAGGATGAAGGCGAAAGACGTCATGAGAATCGGCCGGAAGCGGAGATAGGCGGCCTCAATCGTCGCATCCTCCAGAGGTCTTCCGCGAGCCAGCAAATCTTTCGCAAATTCGATGATCAGGATGGCGTTCTTGGCTGACAGCCCGATGATGGTGACAAGGCCAACGGTGAAGAAGACGTCGTTCGGCAAGCCTCTGATATTTGCGGCGGCGACGGACCCCACGACCCCGAGCGGGACAACCAGCATCACGGCCAACGGAATGGACCAGCTCTCGTAAAGCGCAGCGAGGCAGAGGAAGACGAACAGGATCGACAAGGCGAGAAGGAAACTGGCCTGATTGCCCGCGAGCTTCTCCTGATAGGATTGTCCGGCCCATTCGTAGCCGAAACCGGAGGGCAGAAGTCGCGCGAGCCGTTCCATCTCGGCGATGGCGTCGCCGCTGCTGTAGCCCTGAGCGGGCTCGCCGGTGAGACGAATGGCAGGATACCCGTTGTAGCCGACGATCTGCGTTGGTGCCAGCGTCCAGGATATTCTCGCGAAGGACGAAAACGGCACCATCTCGCCGGCGCTGTTCCTCACGCTGTATGTGAGCAGATCCTCGGGTTTTGTGCGCGTCTCCTCGCTTGCCTGCACAATCACGCGCTGCATGCGGCCGCGGTTCGGGAAATCGTTGATGTAGTTCGATCCGAGATGGGTCGAAAGGGTCGCATTGATGTCAAGGAAGGTCACGCCGAGCGCAGCGGCCTTCTCCCGGTTGATGTCAAGCCTGATTTGTGGAGCGGGCGGGAGCCCTTCGACCGAAACATTCGACAATACCGGCGACTTCTCCGCTGCGGCAATGAGCGTGTCCTTCGCCGCCATCAGCGCCTCGTAACCGCGCTGGCCACGGTCCTGAAGGCGAAAGCTGAATCCGCTCGTCGTTCCGAGATTGTCGATGGGCGGCGGGGCGAGTGCCGAGACCTGCGCATCGCGGATCGCCCTGAAGGCGGCGTCACTCTTTTCAATCAGCGCGTCGGCGGTTTCGTCCGGCCCGCGCTTCGACCAATCTTTCAGCGTGACGAAGGCTTGCGCCGTCATCGGCCCATGGCCAAAGAAGCTGTAGCCGGTGATGAAGGTCACATCGTCGATGCCGGGTGTTTTTGCGAGTTGCCCTTCGACTGTTTTGACGACGTCGAGCGTTCGACTCGCGCTGGCTTCCGAAGGCCCAAGCACATCAACCATGATGAAGCCCTGATCGTCGATCGGGACGAAGCCGCCCGGCATCTTCCAGAGCGCATAGCCAACGCCCACCACAAGCGCGAGATAGACAATCATGAAGCGCACGCTTCGCGCGATCATCCAGCGGGTGATTTTCGTATAGCGGGACGTCGTCGCATCGAGGCGTCTGTTGAACCAGGCAAAAAAGCCGCGTCTTGGATGGCCGTGCCCTTTCTCCACCGGCTTCAGCATCGTGGCGCACAAGGCGGGCGTGAGCGAGAGCGCGAGAAACGCTGAGAAGGCGATCGATACCACAATAGAAGCGGAGAACTGCCGGTACATAAGGCCCGCCGAACCCGGAAAAAACGCCATCGGCACGAACACGGCGGTCAGCACCAGCGTGATGCCGATGACCGCGCCGCTGATCTGGCCCATGGCCTTGATCGTCGCCTCCTTCGGTGGAAGTCCCTCCTCGTCCATGATGCGTTCAACGTTCTCCACCACGACGATTGCGTCGTCCACGAGGATGCCAATGGCGAGCACCATCCCGAACATGGTGAGCACGTTGATGGAAAGACCCATCGCCAGCAAAACGGCGCAGGTGCCGAGCAACGCGATAGGGACCACGAGCGTCGGGATGATCGTGTAGCGGATGTTCTGAAGGAACAGGAACATCACCAGGAACACGAGCAGGACTGCTTCGCCGAGCGTCAGCAACACCTTCTTGACGGACGCCTCTATGACTGGCGTCACGTCATATGAAATCTCGTAGCTCACGCCCGGCGGAAAATATGTGGCCAGCTCTGCCATTTTAGCGCGGACGGCGATGGCGGTGGCGAGCGCGTTTCCGGTGGGTGCAAGCTGAACCGCGATTGCAGCCGCAGGGCGGCCATTCAGCCGCGTGGTGAAGCCATAGGACAAGCCGCCGACTTCGATACGCGCAACGTCGCGCAGCCTGACCGTGGCGCCGTTCGGATTGGCGCGAAGCACAATATCGCCGAACTCGTCAGGGGATGCGAGTTGCCCTTTGACGAGGACCATGTTCTGAATCCGCTGCTCGGGCGGCGCGGGCGCAACGCCAAGAGAGCCGGACGCGACCTGCGCATTCTGCGCCTCGATGGCTTCGTCCACGTCCCGTGCCGTCAGATTGAGGCCGAGCAGCTTGTCCGGGTCGAGCCAGATCCGCATCGCCCGCTCGGTGGAGAACAGGCGCGCGCGCCCGACACCTTCCAGACGTCTCAGCTCCTGCAGCACATAGCGCGTTGCAATATCGCCAAGCGCAATCTCGTCGAGTTTGCCGTCCTTGGAGGTCAGGGTCACGAACTGCAGAATGGCGCTGCTCGCCTCCAGGATCGATATGCCTTCTTCGCGGACGACTTCGGGGAGTCTCGGCTCGATACGCTTGATGCGGTTTTGCACATCGACCGAGGCGAGCGTGATGTCGGTGCCCGGCTTGAAGTAGGCGAGAATTTCCACTTCGCCGGTCGTGTCGCTCGTGGACTCGTAGCTCAGGATGTTGGTAGCGCCGTTCAATTCCTCTTCGATCAGGCGGGTCACGCTGAAATACAGGTTTTGCGTCGAGGCGCCGGGGTAGGACGTGGTGATCGAGATCGAAGGCGGCGCGATGATCGGATATTGTGCAACCGGAAGAAAGGGAAGCGACAGCATGCCTGCGAGGCATATGAAAATCGCAACAACCCAGGCGAAAATCGGACGGGCGATAAAGAAGCTCGACATCGGCTGCACGCCAACAGAAGTGGCGGTTCGGGAGCAGTAGAGGCGGCCTCGCCGGTTATCGGGTCGCGGCTTGAGTGATCGGGCGCTCGCTCCAGGGCACCGGCTTGACGCGTTCTCCCGGAGTGAACTTCTGGAAGCCATCGACGACAATTCTGTATCCCGGCTTCAGTCCGTCCTCGATGGTGACCCGCCCGCCGATCGTCCTGCCAACGCGCACAGGCTGAAGGATGGCGCGGTCGCTGTCGTTGACAACGAAAACGGCGCTCACACCGGAGTCTGTGCGTTGCACGGCTTGCGCCGGTACGGCAATGCCGTCGATGTCGATCGCTTCCTCAATAACCACTCGCACATACATCCCCGGAAGAAGTTCTGATTTCGGATTGGAGAATTCGCCTCTCAGCATCACCTTTGCGGTGCCGGGATCTACGGTTACGTCCGAAAACAGGAGACGGCCGGGGAATGCATAGGCCGAGCCGTCATCGAATAGCAGGCGCACGCTCGCCGTGTCAGGCGACACGCGTCTGAGGTTCCCATCGGAAAGGGCTCGTTTCATGTCGTTGACTTCGGTCACGGACTGGGTGAAGTCGGCATAAATGGGATCGAGTTGCTGGATCGTCGCCATATGCGTGGCTTCGGTTCGGCCCACGAGTGCCCCCTCCGTAACAAGCGCGCGACCGATGCGCCCGGCAATCGGCGCGCGGACTGTTGCATAGTCGAGGTTGAGCTTGGCCTGTTCTACGGCCGCTTTCTGTGCGGCCACCTCTGCTTCCGCCTGTTGCCTCGCGGCAAGAGCGAGATCGTATTGCGCCTGGGTGGTCGTCTGGCCGGTCAGAAGCGTTTTCAGGCGTCCTTCCTGCCGCGTCGTCTGCTGGGCGACGGCCTGGGCCTTGGCCAGAGCGGCTTCCGCGCGGTCGAGTTCGACCTGAAACGGCGCGGGATCGATACGGTAGAGCACTGCGTTGGCCTTCACCAAGCTGCCCTGCTGAAAGGTTCGCTCGATGACGATACCGCCGACTCGCGGACGCACCTCAGCGACGCGGGTTGGTGTAATCCGCCCGGGGAGATCCTTCGTGAGCGTGATTGGCGCCTCCGTCACGGTCAACACGCCGACCTCGGGCGGGAGGGCTGTGTTTGATGTCGTCGTTTTTTCCTCGGCGCAAGCACCAAGGACCAACGCAACGGCGGCAATAGCGAGCAACGGCGGCCGCAAGCCGAAGCGCGGACGCAACTGAAGGCCATTATGTAGGTGATAGCGCAAGCTTAAGTCTCAATCGACGACATTGTTTATTCGACTCATCGGCTAAGATGACGATGCGGTATCGAAGATTATTATGGGTTTATTGAACGGACTGCGCGCTAAACAGCGATAATTTTCGACGAAACGAAAATCCCCGTTTAGAGGGCGGCGTTTTTCGACAGAGGCGTTTTTCGGCAGAAATGAGTTCGAGCAGGCGCTCGCACGACGCCGTATGACTGGAACACGCTCAGATACGGATCAACCGCACGCGGTGCACCCGACGAACAACAAACCGCACTAACCCCGTGCACCTGAGAGCTGTTTCGCAATATTCGGCTTTTTGCTGAACATACCGCAGTTCGCGGTGGAGAGCCGTCCACAGTACGACCCGGTTCGCGCTTTGCTCGCACCAGAGTTTCCGCGCGTCGAAGAAGCCGTTCCCGCCCCTGACGATGCCCACGAAGAATGCCGTTGATACCACCGTTTGATACTCCGGCGGCAAATCAAGTCATTGATTTTGCTGTTGTATCTGCAGGAACCGACACCTGAAAAAATGTTGGCGCACCCGACAGGACTGAACTAACGCTTTAAATTCAAGTGCTTAACTAAAAAGTGGGACAAATCCCGATTATGAAAATGCTACACTTTATTTAAACTTGTCCCACGGGCAAACGCGTCGTCGCCTCATAAATTTTCCTTTAAATGGAGCTCGAAAACTCACAAGCAGCGCATGAGGCAAATGACGAATCGCATTACGTGTGAGAGTTGACCAAATTTGACGTCCAGCCTTGAATAGCTAGCCTTTTGGAGCCTGCGGAACGAAGCAGGAACTTCGGTGGCGCTCTTTGACATGGTGATTTTTTCGACCGATCAATCCGTTACGCGGAAGATAGTGTTCCCCGCCTGCGCGGGGATGAACCGGTGGTCACCGGCCTGCTTCTTCGTGAACTCACGTGTTCCCCGCCTGCGCGGGGATGAACCGAGTACAAACGTTACAATCGAAATACGGGGACCGTGTTCCCCGCCTGCGCGGGGATGAACCGGTTTCGCCTGGTTCAGCGCGAGAGCCATATCCGTGTTCCCCGCCTGCGCGGGGATGAACCGCTGACGCCTTCGCGCCGCAGTCGCCGATGGGAGTGTTCCCCGCCTGCGCGGGGATGAACCGGCCGCGCTTGCATCTGACATCAAGGACATCTTGTGTTCCCCGCCTGCGCGGGGATGAACCGGTTCTCTCTTTGGACTGTGGCTCGCTCAACAGGTGTTCCCCGCCTGCGCGGGATGAACCGGGGCGCACGCGCTATGAGGCGCTTCAGCAGAAGAGTTCCCCGCCTGCGCGGGGATGAACCGCTTATGAAACGTGCGGGCATCGCTTGGGTAGTGTGTTCCCCGCCCACGCGGGGATGAACCGACAGACATGGAAAGGCGCTTCACCTCTGTCTTCTGCATTGAAAGTCCTGGTGTAGAGGCGGCTTAAGCCGCCTCTACACCGCCGCTCGCCGCAGTACTTCATTGATCCGCGTTTGCCATCCCGGCCCGGTAGCGCGAAACTTTTCAACAACATCGCGGTCGAGCCGAAGCGAAACAGCCACCTTTGGATTATCGGCTTTAGGTCGACCTCCAACGTTCTTGCGCATCTTTTCGACTAAGGCTGGAAATGCTTCAGTAAAAGGCTTCGCCTTGGCGAATTCTTCGCTCGTCCATTCGGGGTTATCTGGATCGCTCGCAATCATCTGCTGAATACGAGCCTATTCCGCGTCAGAGTGGTGTTTCTTGCTCATACAGCATCCTTTCCTGACGGCTGGCAGGAGCCATCGATATGACCGAAACACCTTTCGAGCCAGCTTGGGCTGCCTTCATTTGCTCCGTATAAGTTCATCCCGCGTGGGCGGGGAGTACGTAACCAATGGAAGGCGTTTCATCTCGAAGACTGGTTCATCCCCGGACCTACGAGGAACGGTAGTGGCACTTCAAAATTCTCCGTCAGCTTGACATAGGGCAACGCTTCTACAGTGCTTCTATATACTTAGACAAGCGAGGGCGAAAAAATGGCGCACGCTACGGAATTTTACAGCAGGGCAAAGGGGGTTTTAGGAGAAAACGAGGATTCGTATCGCCTGGTTTTCCCAGATGATGGCGCGCCAGCCTTTGTCGAACACGAGTGGTTCTACCACGACCCTTACAATGCCGGTCCTACAGAATCCGACAGCGCGCGAATAGCGATTCAGGACTTCTTCTCCGCCGATCACCCCCGCGAAGCGAAAGAGAGGCTGCGCGGGTTATTACGGGCTCTTGAAAAGAGGATGTGAAACGGGCGCTTCAAAGGCTCTGGGCCCTCAGCCCCGCCGCGGCGTAAGAAGCGGCAGCGCTAACGCTGCCACCATCCCTTCCTGCCCCCCTCAATGATGCGGTCAAGCCGATCGGCGAGGCGATTGATCGCCTCGGTAAGAGGTTCCCCGCCTGCGCGGGGATGAACCGGTGCCCTGACGACGTATTTCAAACTCGCTATCGTGTTCCCCGCCTCCGCGGGGATAACCGGTGCTTCTACACGAAGCGTTCTTTTAACATCTCTCGGCTAGCAAGTGCAGAAAAGCGCCGTTATGTTTTCGAAAAGATTTTAATTGGAAGATACACCCCTAATGACGAGCCTGATCGTACATATCCCACACGCTTCAACCGTAATACCGGTTGAAGCGAGAAAGAGTTTTTTGCTGCCCGAAGACGAATTGCGGCGCGAACTCTTAATGATGACTGACGCTTATACAGACGAGCTGTTTTTGTGCCCTTCGTCCGTGCAGGTTGTTGCGCCAGTCAGCAGACTGGTTGTTGACGTCGAGCGCTTTAGAGAAGACGCGAAAGAATTGATGTCGTCGCGCGGTATGGGCGCGATCTACGAAGTCACCGCCCATAAAGGGAAATTGCGCGCGCCATTGCGCCTTGAAGATAAGGAAGTGTGGCTCCGACAATGGTACGATCCGCACCATGAAGTTTTGACCAATGCGGTTCGGCACTCGCTCGACCAATACGGTCGCGCGCTGATCATCGACGCTCACAGTTTCCCGTCACGGCCTTTGCCTTACGAGATTGATCAGGGAGCGGCTAGACCGGACATATGTCTGGGAACTGATTCCTTCCATACCCCGAGTCGGCTTATCGATCTTGCCGTTCGCTATTTTGCGAATATTGGACTTGAAACAGAGATCAACCGACCATTCGCGGGGTCGATGGTGCCGGCGCCTTATTACTCGATCGAACCGGCTGTATCATCGCTCATGATCGAAGTTAATCGGCGCTTGTATATGAATGAGGACACTGGTTCAAAGAACGCGAGGTTCAGCAGCATCCAGAGATCAATCGAAAATTTCCTCAACGACCTAAGTGTCTTCTCTGTTTAAAAATTCAAAAAATTGGCAGTGTCTCAGATGTCTCTTAGGCCATTCCGCCGTGAACAAAAATCAAGCGCGGGCGAAATTTGAACAGATAAAAGCGAGACACCGTCTAATCGAGACATGCAGAGACGGGGCGACTCCCGAGAAGAATATCGCTGCAGTTTTCGATCCCATGCCATTAAAGAAGCGGCAGCGCTAACGCTGCCACCATCCCTTCCTGCCCCCCTCGATGATGCGGTCAAGCCGATCAGCGAGGCGATTGATCGCCTCGGTAATCTTGCTTTCGACGGATTGCAGCATTTCATCCGTCGCAAACCGTTTTGTCGCCTCGATCTTGAAATCGGAGAGTTGCCCGGCGACGGCGTCTGCTCTCGCCTTCGCCTCCGACGCCTCCTTCTGCGCAGCCTCGGCCCGATGTCGCGTGACAGCATAGCTCGCCGCGATCGAGCCGATGATCGTGGCGAGCGTGATGATGATGTCCAGCGACAGATTTATGCCCTGTGTCACCGCTGCGGCCTCACTTTCGGCGCCTGAGGGCACGAGGCGGGCCGCTTCTCCAGATCGCGCACCTTCTGCTCGAGCGCTGCGACCTCGCTCTGCGGCCTGATCGTGTAGGTCTCATAGGCGTACCAGCCGCCCAGGCCGGTCACGATCCCCGCGAGCACCATGCGCCCCTCGAAGCTCTTCGAGAGGTCCACGACGATTTCGAGCAAGCCGCGGATGAGCGCGAGGGCGAACTTTGCCGCCGGCTCCAGAAAGTTTGCGATGCCCGCCGAAAGTAGATCGAACACGCCTCCGAGGCCCCACGCGGTGAGGCGCCGGAGAAACCACGCAAAGATCACGTTCACTGCACCGTCTCCTCAGTGTAAGGACCTTGATAGTCGCCGTGCTGATAGTCCTTCGCGCGCCGCTGGCGCGCGATCTCAGCCACGATGGCAACGGCGATTGCGAGCACGATCAGAGCGATCCATGCGTGCCCTTTCGCCCAGTCGCCGAGGCCGGAGAGTTGCGATGCGACGCCTTGCGTCTGGCCGATCAGGTCGGGCACGGTCGAGCCGGTGCCGATCGTGACGCCAAACAGGCCCGCGATATACACGACGAAGTTCCGAACCGCGCGCAGCGCCCGCGTGATCCAGTCTCCCGATGCCTCGAGCTGCCTCGGTGTTGCCTTGGCGCGGCTTTCCGGCACGATCTTCTGAGCCGTCTCGAGCAGCGGCTCATAGGTCTTGCGCCACTTGCCGTCGACCGGAGAGAGGCCGTTGCGCCGCTGGAACGCCGCGACCGCATCGGCCGTGTTCTCGCCATACCAGCCGTCGATCGCGCCGGCCTGATAGCCGAGCGCGCGCAACTTGCGTTGCACCTCGCGCACGCCTTCGCCGCGGTCGCCGGGTTCGTAGAGCACCGGATCGCCGCTGGCGTCAGCAGCGAGCGCGAAATCGGCCTCCGGAATAGTGACATGCCCATCCTCGACGAGCATCAGGATGACGGCCGCGGCGCCGACCTGAATGTCCCAAACATCGCGGCGGAAATCTTTGTCTTTGACGTACTTCCCGCGCTGCTGATGATTGGTCGAGCCCCAGACATACGGGCTGTTGATGCCATGCATGATGTAGCCTGGGCCATTGAACATCTCGATGCGCCATAGGATCGTCGGGAGCGACCAGTCCTTTTGATTGAGGTAGCCCTGATAGCGCAACGCATCGAGAGCGCCATCTTCAAACGTGCCGAAAGGCCCTCGCCCTTTTGGAATGATCGTCGTGCGCTTGCTGAGAGGCTGCCCGTTGCCGAGATAAGTCTCCCATTTGCAATTGCCCTCGCGGTAGTGCAGGAGGCCAAGAAACCACCACGGAATGCCGGTCTGGTGCTCAAGTGCCTCATATCGAGCGCGCCCAGAAAGGATTTTTTGGGCGACCGAGCGCACGGTCGGACGGCGGTCAGGCGCAATCTGCGCGCTCTTGAATAGATTGATGTAGCCCTTCCGGGACTGCGCTGGTGTGAACACCATGTCGTCTCCCTCCGTAAGAAAAAAGGCCGCCCGTTTCGGAGCGGCCTCGCCTTCACACACTCAACGCTTGCGCTTACTGGACTTGAGACGTGGTTTCCGTGGTCACAGTCTCGGTCGGGGCCGGATCGACAGGGGCCGGATCGGTCACAGTTTCGCTTGCAGCCACGGTGTTGGAGACGATAGCGGCGGCGAGCTTGTCCGTGCTTTCGTCAAGCTTCACGAGCGCGGCCGAGAGACGGTCCTCCGCCGGAGTGCTTTCGTCGGCGAGGTCCTCCTTCAGATCCTCGATGAATTCCAGCACAGAGCCGGTGACGGTCGCATTGCGCTCGATCTTGGCAATAAGCTCTTCGGTGGAAACAGGCATGAAGCCCTCCTTCAGTTGGTTTCGGTTTTCTGGGGTGGAGCGGTTCTCACTGCCTCGCGCTCCGGGGCCGCTCCCAGCCCGGCGAGGATTTCGTGCGGGATTAGCCCGCCTTGCGATTGCGCTGGCGCTTGTCCTTGCCAGCGTCGCCCTGTGGCTGTTTGAGTTCGAGGCTCGTCGTCGCGCCTCCTGATTTCGAGAGGCGATGCGTGACGCCCGCAATGCGATAGGTGCCGTCAACGCCAGGCCGCGCGCCGACGAGCACGAAAGTGCCTTCCGCCTGCGCCATGACGTCGAAATCGATCTCGGCCGAGCCGCCGCCGCTTTCGCGCTCGCTCTCGGCTTTGCGGCCCTTGGCCGTGCCCTCAGCTTCCTTCTCGTCCGATTTTGGATAGGGCACGTTGTTCGAGGCCTCGGGCGCGCCGTCGCCCGCCTCGATCTCGACTTCTTTCGTTTTCCACTTCGCGGATTTGCGATCGAACCAGCGGGCCTTCGCTTTCGTGAAGCGAGGCCGCCCCTGATAGGGCGTGATGTCCCATGAGATGAGGTTTTGCCCCCACGTGCCGGTCACGGTCGGGAGCGCCGCACCGCCGGGCGTCGTGCCGCTCCCACGCTTCGCAAGCACGGCCTTGTCGCCCCTGATCTTGAACGTGCCGCCCAGTTCGTCGGCAAGCCGCCGGCCGAGATGGATGATCGTCTCGCCATCCGCGCTCCAGAAGTCGCGCTGGATCGAGGCGAAGGACGGGTCGACGGTCACGCCGGACAGGCCTGCGCGCTTCGCGGCGTCGCCGAGAAAATCTCGCAACGTCGCCTTGTCCTTATGGAAGCTCTGCGGCTCCTTCACCTTGCCGCGGCTGTCGAAGCCCTTGGCCGAGACATGCAGCATGCGGCCTCCGCCCTTCGATCCCGAAGAGCGCACTTCGTCGACAGTGCCCTCGAATGCCTTCGCGGCGCTGAGATAGATCACGACGCGGCCGCCATGCTTCGGCAGCATCAGCGCGCCGTCGCTATCAGAAAAAGTCAGGCTCGCCGTGTCCGACGCCGTGCCGTCCTTATCGTGCACCTCGATCTCGGTGAGATAGGCGTTCATGCGGCTCGACACGTCGATGCCGTCGACATGCACCGCCCATGCGACTGTCCAGGCCATGACGTCAATCCCAGAGCGATATTGCGGTTTCCGTTGTCGTCGTCGCTTCGGGCTCGTCCGGCAGCGTGACGACGGTGCCGAGCGGCAGTTCCGCGCCCAATGCCGCGAGGCCCGGATTAAGCAGGAGCGCCGCCTCGACGAGGTTCGGCCGCGTGCGCCCATACTTGCGCCAGAGCAACAGGTCGAGGGTTATCCCCTCCCCCCTGATCGTGACAGTTTCGGTCATGGCCGCCCCCTTTTTTGTTACTACAGATATTGACGCGCTCTAATTTTCGTAGTAACGATAATTCATGCAAATCGAGTTCGATCCAGCCAAGCGCCAAGCCACTCTCGAAGCCCGCGGGCTCGACATGGCCGACGCTGGCGAGATATTCGACGGCACGCATCTGACCTTCCCTGATGTTAGATTTCCATACGGGGAAGAGCGGTTCATCACTGTCGGATACCTCGCGGGGCGCATGATCCTGCTCGCATGGACGCTGCGCGGCGAAGCGCGCCGCATTATCAGCATGAGGAAAGCCAATGACCGCGAACAAAGAAAATTCGGCCCAAAACTGGGTTGACCCGGACGAAATCCCCGATCTGACCGGCCCGGAATGGGATGAAGCGTTTAAAAACGCCAAGGTGCAGCGCGGCCGCCCGAAAGCAGCCGCGCCCAAAATCAGCACCACAATCCGGCTGAGCCCCGAAGTGCTCGACCATTTCAAGGCGGGCGGCCCCGGCTGGCAAAGCCGCATCGATGAAGCGCTCCGGAAGGCGGCGGGCCTATAACCCGCCGTCAAAACCCCGCGTGGGCGGGGAACACCCTTCACCGGGGCGGCTGCTGCCGCTGTCGCTTTGGTTCATCCGCGTGGGCGTGAACACGGCAGATCAAAAAAGCGAAAGCAGCATCGAAAGCAATCTCGCGCCCGCATCGCTGCCGGGGCGCCTCGACGCGGACCAGAACGATGTCGTGCTTGATCACCTGCCCGACGCCGTTCGGCCCTAACAATTCGTGGCTTTTGCGCACGCTCTCGATGGCGTGCCAGCCGAGCACCCGGCCGTCGCCGCGCGCCACCATGACGCGCTCGCCGGATCGGCGCAGCCCGTTGAGCGTCTCGATCTCGGTGAGGCCGCCGATCTTGGTCGGGAAGACCTGCCCGCGTATCGAGAATTTCTCATCGCCTTCACCCGTGAATTCCCGCCCGGGCGCGCGCCCGAGCAGGTCTTTCTTGGCGTATTCGGTCGAGCCGTCTTCTTCGACCGAATCGGCGTTGAACGGGAAAACGTCGACCGACACCGGCCCGATCTGGTACAGCATGGCTGCCTTTCTTTAAGCGTAGTCGGCTTGCAGGCCGCGCATGAGCCGCCGCAGCCGTGCCTCAAGCTCGTCGCCGACCTGGTCGGCGATTTCCCGCACGTTCGAGGCGCCGTTGATTGCGATGTTGATCGGGCCGAAGGAGTACCCACCCGAGCCAAAGCGTGGAGCGCCGAGTGAGCGGTTGGGCACGATCGAACCGGAGCGGCCGGGAACGAACAACTCCGGCCCCTTTTCGCCGACTAGATAGGCTTGGCCGCCCAGAACTGGCCCACCGGCCGCGCGCGCCGGAACAGATTGCCCGCCGGTCGCCGGGGCCGATGAGCCCCAACTCGGAAGGCTGATGCTCGGCATCTTGATGCTGCCGATCCAACGAGCAGCGTCTCGCGCGGCGTTGACAGCGGCTGTGAGCCCTTGCACGATCTTCGAGATGCCGCTCGCCGCGAGGTTGACCCCCTCGGCAAGAGCGCCGCCGAACAACACGCCCAGCTCCCGCCATGACGGAATATTGAGCCCGACGCCAGCGTCCAAAATCGCCTGCTTGAGCCCGTCCCATGCCTGGTTCAACTCCGGCGACGGCTTCAGATTATCCCAGAAGCCGGTCTGAAAACCGCTCCCGAAATCCGCGAATGCCTGTTTGATCTGGCTCCAGTTCTGGTAGATCAAGGTGCCCGCCGTCGCCACGGCACCGCCGAGAAGGCTCAGCCTCGCGACGAGGCGCACCACGGGCCAGATCGAGCGCGCCAGCGCGCCGAAGGACGTAAGCGCCGTCGCCGCCCCAGCCGACAGCATCGCCATCGGCCCGAGCGCGGCTGCAACAGCCACCGCGCGCAAGCCCGCCGCGACGCGACCGCTAACAGCGGCCAGTCCCAAAAACCCCTTCCACACTCCAGTTATTGCCGCCGAAAACGGGAATAAAGCGGCAAGCGCCGCGATCTTCATAGCCGCGGCGAACATTCTGACCGCCGCTGCGGCTCCACTCATAGCAAGCCCAAGCGGTCCGAGCACCGCGAGGGCCGCCACGGAATATGCGCCGAAGCGCAGAAGCTCGCGGTTCGATTCTCCCAGCCGGTTGATCCACTGCGCGAGACTTTTGAACGCCTCGGCCATATCCTCAAATACGCCCGATTTTCCTACCGAAACGAAGAAACTTTCAAACGCAGAGATGACCGCATAGACCGGGCCAACGATGCCTTTCAGCATGATCTGCGCGCCCTTGGCGGCGTAGCCCGTGCTATCTTTCGTAATGTCATCGAGCATTTGCCTGACATCGCCTGCGGCCATCGTCATAAGGCGTGCGCCTTGACGAACGTCGAAAATATGAGCGATAGCGCCCGCTACATTCGGGCCAGCCTTCGTATTGATTTCGCGAATAAAGCCTATCAGATCGATTTTCGATCCTGCCGCCGTCAAAGTTTCCGTCAAATGAGTGGCAAGAGCTTCCTTGTCCACAATACTTGATGATCCCATACCCTCCGAAATTATCTTAGTAAGCTCAGTAACCATGCGAGCTTGCGAAGCCTTAAGTTCGGGCTTCTTGAATGCTTCTTCGATCTTGGACATAAGAGGCGTTGCATCGATGCCCGCTCCACGAAGGCCGGAGACGACATCAACCGCCGTTACTTCCCGACCATTTTTGATAAAGTCCCGCAGATTGATGTTAAGACGTTCGAGCATGGCATTCATGCCCGGCGTCCCCTTAATCATTCGAACCATTGCCGAACGGATCGCGACGCCCGCTTCCGAGCCTTTGATGCCGTTGTTGGCCATGATCATGGCGGCGGCGGAAAGTTCGTCCATGCTCATGCCGAGCGCGGTCGCCATGGGCGCCGCATATTTGAACGTCTCGCCCATGAGGCGCACGTCGGTGTTCGACTTGTTCGCCGCATAGGCAATCGTGTCAGCCACTTTCTGCATCGAAGCCGCCGCCTCTTCGACAGTCGACATCGGCATGCGGAACTGGTTGAGCGCGTTGATCGCGATCTCGGCGGCGTTCTTAGGCTCAATATCGCCGTAGATTGCCAGATCCATGGTCGACGACAACGCGCCCATGGCGGCCTTGATGTCCAGGCCACCGCGAAGCAACTCATTCGTCGTCTGCGCAAGCTGAGTAAGACCCTTTGGATAGCGGGTGCTCAAAAGCTTGATGTAGTCTTCTGCGTCCTTCCGTTGCGCGGCAGTCAATTCGCCCAGCGCTTCCATCGTGTTCATGGCCTTCTCGAACTCGAAAGCCTTGAAGAAACCGAAGCCGCCCGCCATAGCGACGGGCGCGACAGCGGAGGACAGTCGCTGAGACGCCTCGCTCATCGACTTCGCCTGAGCGCCGATCTCCTTGCCGATCGCCACAACGCCGACATTGCGGTTGAGCGCTGCCGTCGCCAGCCCGATACCACGCAGAGCTTGCGCGGCGGCCCGCGCAGGGCCGCTCACGCCATCGATCATCCTGATGATGAGGGATGCGGAAAGATTGGCCATGCGAGGGCTCCATCAACTGCGCTTGGATTTGTGGATGCGGGCCGCCTCGGCATGCCAGGCGATCAGCTCGGCGAAATCCATATCGAGGATCTCGCCGAGCGGCGTGTTCAGGAGGTGCGCTACGTCTGCGGCGTAGGTTCGCCAGTGGCGGGCGTGGCCCGCGGCATAAAACCCGCGATCACCTGGGACAAGCTCGCGAAGTCGGCTGCGTCGATCTCCTCGACCAGCTCGACGGGGAGGTTGGTCACAGCCGCCGTGAGCGCGATGCTCGCGGCCAAGTCGCCTTCCGCCGCCCGCACTTTTTCCACCGCCGCGATATCGCGGACCTTCGGGCGGCGGAGATCAATGATCGACACGCCCTTCCCGCTGACCTTCAAAGGATATTGAAGCGTAAACCTTAGATTGTCGGCCATCGCTTAACTTCCCAGCGCAGAGCGTACATCGCTCATCCACGAAACGCCGCCGGAGCGGCCCTCGCGTTCCCAGAAGTCCCAGTAGAAGATCTCGGCACCGTCGAGCAGAAACTCGTAGTGGGAGACCTCTTTCAGCGCGTGGGTGCATCCCGCCAGTTCGCCGGGCGCCGCCTCGTCCGGCTCCCAGTCGGAGATGATGCCGGCGATGATCGCGCGGGCCGGAACCACCAAGCCCGTGCGCTTGTCGCGCCACGCGCCCGCAAACACCCATTTGTTGTACACGCCATTCGAGAAGCCGAACTTCGTGGTGGCGTCGAGATCGATCCCACCCTTGATCGCGAATTTCGGCTCGACCTTCTCGATCTGCGGGAAGGTGAATTCGATCCCGCCCACGCCGCCGCCCGGTTTGTGTTCGGCGGAGACACGCTTGAGCGCGGGCAGCCCCAGCTTCTCGAGCAGCAGCGCTCGGCTCGTGTCGGTTTCGTCCGCGCGGCGCACGTCGACCGCCTCGATGACGTAAAGAGGCAAAACCATGTGGCTTTCCTTTCAGGGTTGAGAGGCGATTAGACCGTGCCGGAAGCGTTCACGCGGGCGGCGATATCGGCCACCAGCGCGTCGACGGCGGCCGCGTAGCGGCGCACCTCGTGCGTGGCGCGGCGGAAGACCGGCGCGGGCTCGATGAAGGGGGAGACGACAAGGCGACCGAGGCGAACTTCTTCCACGCTGTTGCGCGCGGGCAGAAACTTCACGTCATAGCCGAGGATATCGTTCGCCGCCTTGTGATCGCGCAACATGAACTTGATGCTGTTGATCCACGCCTCGACCGTATCGGCCGAGATGAGCTTGCCGAGATACTGGCGCGTGATGCGCATCATCTTCGCAGTGAGATAGTCGGACCCGCGAACCTGATGAAACTGCGCCCACAGATCGCCTTCAGCCGTGCTTTCCGTACCGATATAGACGAAGCCGCCATCTGCGATTGCCGTGTCCACGCCGCTCTCGCCGCGCACCACGATGCCGATGTCGCTCTCGAGCAGCATCTGCCCCTCGGTTGCACCGTCGGTCAGGCTGAACGCGATGTTGCGGCTCGTGCCGACGATGCCGTTCACGGCTTGATTGGCCCACGGGTGGAACGGCTTGCCCTCATGCTCGTGATCGACGCGGACGCCGATACCGAGAATGCGCGGTGCCATCGGCCGCGTGACGACTGTCGCGCCTTCGTAGACGCGTGCGCCGACCCCGACCGGGATGATGCGGTTGCTTTGCGTCGCCTCGCGCCAGGCGAGCGCAGCCGTCCGGCTCTCTGGCGCGTCCACCACAGCGACGCCGAGCAGCGAATTCAGGATCTCCGGCAGCGCTGCGACGACGGGGTTCGCGCTGTTGGCGTCCGGCTGCCACGCGGTGCGCCCGGCCCAGATGAGGCGCGGCGTTGCCCCGACATGCTCCGGCGCCGATTTCAGCGCATAAAGGCCGGTCTGGTTCGCGGCCGAGCCGATGATGTTGGCCGTCGTCTGCTCGAGCTTCGTCTGCGCGTCCGTGGCGGTGCCTTCGGCCACGCGCACGACGGTGATATCGGCGGCCACCTGCAACTCGGCCAGCTGCGCGTTGACGCCCTTCACCGCGTCGGCAAGATAGCCGGTGCCGAGTTTCGCGACGATCGCCGTGTCGCCGCTCGAAAAGCGCACCGGCTCGTCGAGCGGAAAGGTCGCCGGGTCCGCGTCGGGCGACGTTTCCACGAAGCCGAGCTTCGAGAAATCCGCCCCGATGACTGGTACGGCCTCGTCTTCGGGCCGCGTGTTGATGATGCCGAATGACGGTGCCGTCATCGTTTTCTCCATGAAAAAAGCCGCGTCCGATCACGCCTTGCGTGGGTCGGCTCTAAAGGCCGACTCGCGCGAAGCGCAGTCGTGGGCGGCTGGGTGAAGATGGTTTGTTTGGTTCGCTACAAGGTCGCGGCGAGCCTGAAGATGTCGTCGACCTCGACCGCGCTCTTTCCAAGTGCGGTCGCTATCGTGGCGACCATCGGGTCGTCGCGCTCGATCTCGCGGGCGAGCGCGAAATCCTCGCTCGCCTCAGAGTTCGCCGCGAGCGCCTCGTCGAACGCCTCCTTGAGGCCCGCCTGCCGAAGCGCGCGAACCAATTGCAGCGGCGTCACGCTCGACGGCACCGGCTCCGGCACAACAGGCGCCGGCGACGGCGCATTCCCCGCAGCAAGCCAGTCTTGATAGCGCTGCCAGTCCGAATTCGCCTGATCGGCTGGGATCACGGCTCCATCATCACGGCGGACAGCACCGCTATGTGTCAGTGCATACATTTTATAGTTCCGCCGATAATTCAATGATCGCCTTATTATACGCTCCTAATACTCTGTCAGCTGGCGGCCAAATCAAAACTCTATCACTAAATGCCTCCATATTTAGCAAAGTAGGGCTGTCCCAACTCGACGCAGACGTGGAAGCGACGCTGAGCGCCGTGGGTGCCGCCCTCATCTGTATGGGGACAGTTACCACACACCCGCCGAACGGGGCTGCGCCGTTAGATAGTAAATTCGCGGGCACAGTTGAGTAGTACCGCGCCGCCAGCGTTTTCTCTGTTGCAGGGTCGCGCGTTTCCGGAGGTGGCGGGGCGCTGTTGATCCCGACAGCGATGCCCGGCGTGGCGCGGATATCCGCGCGCCCGATCTGGACGTAACCGCTTGCGGCATTGAGCGCTGAGCCGAATTGCAATTGGATTTGCAGCCCGTTGGCAATGTTGACATTTGGAACAAAAGTATAGGAAACGATGCCGCTTGCCCCTGCGGGGATAGTCTGCAAGTTTGTGGGCGGAAGGTTCGCCGTGACCGTCCCAAAATTGTCACGCGCCGAGGCGTAGCCTGTGGCGATCTTTGGTGTGATCGCCGCCGACGTCCCATTATACACTGCAACCTGCACCGTGACCGGTTGCACCGCAAGCGCGTGGGTCAGCAATTGGGCCGATAGATAGCTCTCGATGCGCTGTTGCAGCGTGCAGGCGGTCAACCCCGAGGCGCGGTTGATCCGGAGCGACGCGCCCGCAATCCCGGTATTCCAAACCTGCGACCAAGCAGCCGCAGCGCCACCCGCTGAAATCTGCCAGCCGTCGAGCGTGTAGGCAGTCGCGCCGGCGGCGACCGAACCCGACGTGCCGCGCTGTGCGACGGTAAAACCCCCGTTGCGAAAGGCGTTTACAAACCCGCGAGCGCCAGACGCTATTGCGATGGAGGTGCCCGCCGCGTCCGCTTTCGCGGCTAGCGCGGCGTTGGTGGCCGCTGCGTCCGCCTTGAGTAGGAGCGCCTCCGCCAAATCCGCAGACGCAGCTTTTGTCGCAACGAGGGTATTCAGCGCCGACAAGGCGGCGCTCGTCGCCTCCGCGTCCGCTTTTGCCAGCAAAGCAGCGCCAAGCCCCGTCACTGTGCCCATCGGCACGCTGCCGCTGATCAGTGCCGCAATAACGTCCTCGGCCTCGCGCACGTCGCTCTGAAGCTGCGATATAGTCGCGGTGAGTGCAGCGAGTTGCGGCTCGACATTGGCCGAGATCACCTCGAGCGCCTGCCCGGTGCCGAGGTTGATCAGCGCCTCGAAATCGGCCCGGATCGCCTCGGCCGCGCGCAAGCGTGTGCCGACCGAAGGCAGCACCGCGTTCCACAGCGCCAGCGTGAGCTTGGTGTCGATATCGAGGATACGATAGTCGTTATCGGCGCTCGGCAGAGAGGATGACATCGGCTCCGTGCTCCGTCACGATCTGGTTGAGGGCAGCCCCGCTGACGAAAATGTCGCCGCGAGGAATGAGCGGCACAGTGCCACCCAGCTTGATCAGGCGAGACAGCGATATCTGGTATGTCGCAGCCGCTTCATAAGGCGCAGGCGCGCCGTCTCCGGCCGCCGAAGCGGCCTGAGTGCTCTCTGGCATGGGTTTCTCCTTAAAGCGCGTAGAGCGCGATGTTCTGGACGAAGGGCAGGTCCGTGACCTCTGTCGTGGTCATGTCGATGCGCGCCCGCGCCGACGTGGTCGCCGCGCCCAGCATGAAGTTGGCGAGAAGCGTGCGCTTCTTCGGGTTCACGAGATCCGGCGTGATCGTGAGCGTCGTCGGCGTCACCACCGTGCCGCCGATCACGAGTTTCGGCGCGGCCGTGTGCTTGGCCGCGTCGTATTGGTCGAGCACCGCTTCAAGCTGCACATGGGTCGTGCTGAGACCGAACGCCTGCTCTTTCGACACCGCCACCATGTCGCCGCGCGGGCGGAACGTCATGCCGCGCGCATAGGCGTCGAGCACCAGGGCTGGCTGAAGGTCCGTCGTGCCGGTGAACACGGCGCGGAGCTGAACGAGCGCAGGCACCCCGTTCAGAGCCGTCGAAGCCGCCGCGCTATCGAGCGTGAGCGGCTGCCACGTCTCGCTGTCGGATGGCTTCACCTCCCACACAAGCGCGGTGCCGCCCGGTGCCCAGCCCGCCGTAAGCAGGCGGATTTCGGTCATGCCGTTTTCCAGCGTCAGCGGCTGGAATTCGACAACCGTGCGCGACGATGCGAAGGAGGCCGCGTTGAGCCGCATGGCGAAGTCCACGAGCGGATCGCCTTGCGCCCAGGCCCCATCGGTGCACCAGAACAGGCTGCCCTGAGCAAACTTGTTGCCGCTCACCGTCTCCAACGCGTGGTTGCCCGTCGTAACAGTGAACCACGCATAGCGCTTGCCGCTTTCGAGGAAGCGCGGCGTGATGGAGAACCTCACCCAGCCTGTCGCGAGATCGCCAGCGGCGAGCGTCGTCTTCGCGAGCACCCTGTCGAATTGCGGCTCGCCGCTTTCCGAGCACTCGCACAGGAACAGATGCACATCGCCGGTCGAGGCAACGCGCGTGAACTTCAGGTCGATGCTCGTCACGATCATCGGCTGCGCGCAGAGCCATGTCTGGCCGTAAATCGAGCCGTTGACGCCGAAATTTTCGGTGACCTTGTCCCAATAGGTTTCCGTTACCGTGCGAACGGTCAACTTTCGAACGTACCGCAGGACGTGGCCCACTCCGTAATTGGCGCCGTTATCAGACCCCACAACCTCCCACGTCTCACCGTTTTTCGTGAACAGAGCGCCGACATCGAGGCCGGAGGTGTTCGACCATTCCGCGTTGTTTTCGCAGACGGTAACGGTTGGGCCGTATTCCGTGACCGTGCGGGAAAGCTCGCGCCGCACCGCCGTTGTGACGGTGTGCACGAGCTGCGAGATATTCTTGCTGCCGCCATCGCCGTCGATTTCGAGCCGCGCGGCCTCCGTCCACGCAGGCAGGAGCAGTCGACCGGAGAAGCGGATCGCATTCGAGCTTTCATCGATCAGCGCAAGCTGAGCGTCGCGCTCCGCCGCCCATGGGAAGCGAATGCCTTCGCGTACGCGCGCAAGCCAGCTTGCGTGTGCCTTGTCCCACGCATCCTGCAGAAGGCCGGCGTCGTACCACCACGCCCTGGCCTCATCCGGCAACGCCACCGTGCGGCGAAGAATGCCGAGTTCGCGCTTGATCTGGCGCATAATGATCGGCGACGGGATATCGCCGAGGCGGCTCGCGATATTGGCGATATCTGTCTCGATCGTGCTCACGCGCGTGCGCACATTCGACACATCACCCTCGACGAGCGAGAGCCGCCCTTCTATCTCGTAGAGGCTCTTTACCCGCGACGCATTGTCCATCTCGATGGCGACGATGCCAGTCGGGGAAAGCTCCACATAGGCGAGGCAGCACTGGTCGGCCGCGACAGTCGGCTTCAGCGGCGTCGGCGACGACAGCCCTTGCTGAACGACACACACAACCTTGCGGAGCCCGGTCTTCGGCACGCTCTGTTCGACAGTCTCGCCGGTATCGGCATCAGTTTCGACCAGGCGCTGACCTGTGGTGACCTCCTCCTCGCCGCGCAGGAGCAGCGCCACATAGCGCCGGTCGCCGGTCACGAGCGGCAGGTGCACCTGCAAATTGACAACGATAGGATCGTCGTTTCGATAGACAAGACCGCCCACGAACAAGGAGCCGACGCTGATCGTCGCCTCAATGGCGTTCGCATTCGAAACCGTATAATCCGCCCAATGATGCGGATAGCCGATAGCACCTGAGGTGATCGCCTCGTCGCCCGCGCGGGCATAAGCTGAGATGTCGTCGAAGTCGCTGGGCTCAGCCACTTCCGCCTCGGAGAATTTCACAATCTTGGTCATGGGGCCTCAGAGCTTGAAGCGTGGAAGGTATTGGCCGAACCGCATGCTGCCATCGATCGGCGGCGCGTCTGCGAATGTGATCTGTCGCTTGTGCGAGAAATCGACACGAATTTCTGTCTCCGGCGATTTCGCCGCCCGAAGCGCCGTGAGCGCGCGTCGTCGCGCCTCGCGAGAGGGTGTCTTGAGCCTCGCGCTGCCGATGCGGGAACGGTTGAAGACGAAAGCGCGCGGCGGCTTGTAGGTAACGATGCGCACAAGGTATCGCGCGAGGAACGGACCGTGCCCAATCGGCGTGCGGCCCACCTTCGCGCGCCCGAAAACAAACCGCGCCGGGTATGCGATCACGTCGACGAGCGTGCCGTCGACATAGCCGAGATAGCGCACAGCGCCCGCGCGCACGCCCACTTCCCAGGCGGCCACAAGGGCTTCATCGATGACCCGCCGTTTGCGCGGCTCGGGCCAGTCCGGGAACCACAGCCGCACCCCGTCATGAACGGCGAGCCAGGGCAGAAAATGCGCCGGCGCCGTCTGCGGATCGAGCACCTGCTCGACCGGCACCGGCAGATCGTCGCTCATGCCCGCCGCGAGGCCTTCCTCGAACGGCGCCTTGTTCGGCGGCAGAATGTCGGGGACACTCGCGCTCATCCTGCCACCTCGACAGATAGTTCGATCACGCCCGGGATCGGGATCGTGTAGGGATCGGCCGGGATATCGGCGGGCGAGGTCAGATCCGCTCGGGTCACCGAAAGGCCATAGGCTGCGCCTTCGAGTGCCGAGCGAGGCACCTGTGCCCCGATCAGCATGCGCGCCTGCCCGGCAGCAAGAATACGCGCCTCAGCCTCGGCGCGAACGGCCTCGGCATCCGGGCCAGTCGGCACGATTATCGTGCCGGTCACATCGTAGACGCCGCGCGTCGCCCGCAGCACCGAAAGGCTGGTGGCTTCCGGTTTCACGGTCGTGTTGTTCGTCGCGGCGCGCACGAGCGCTAGCTCGGTATCGGTCGCGTCGCGCCCCGACGGTCCGGCGATCACGAGATCGACGTCGCCACGCCGCCCGTGAACCGCCCGCCCGATAACCGCCGCATGGTGAAGCTGCGGCCAGGCCGTCATTGCCTCATAGAGGTAACGCTCAGCACTGCCCGCAGCCGGCCGCGTGAAGGCCAGCAGATAGCGCGCGAGCAATCGCGCGTCGCTCTCCATGACGGCTTCAGTCGTGTCTGTCGCGGGCACGACGACGAGCCTCTGCACGCCGATGCGCGCGCAGACATTGTCGAGATCGGCTTTCTGTGCCGTGGGCGCGAGCACGGCCCGCACAGCATCGTTGACGCGCGCCCTGTCGAGCAGCCGCAGATAGCTCCACGCCTGCGAGGCGATCACCACGGGATCGGTTTCGAGCGCGTCGACATCATAAGACGGGAGCGTCGGGTCCACGGCCCTCGCCGCCGCCCAGACGACCGTAAACCGCGCGAGAAACTGCTCTTGCAGCGTCTCATAATCGAGCGCCTCGATGGCGTCGGGCGCGGGCATGCGCGTCAGATCGATGGCAGCCGCCATGTCAGACCTCGGAAAGTGTGTAGCCGTATTTGCTGGATGCCAGCGAGATGCGGCGCAGCCCTTCGGAGCGCGTGTCGCCCAGATGGCCGCGCGGTCGATACTCGCCCTCGATCACGAGCGCCAGTTGACCGAGGCGGATCGCGTCGGCGGTGTTCCCCGACGTGTCGATCCGCGCGACCTTGAAGCGCGGCTCCCAGAGGTCGAGAGCCGTCGCGAGGGTCGTGATGAAGAGCAGAATGGTTTTCGGCACGAGCAACCGGCCCAACAGGGCCGAGCCGATCGCGCCGAACCAGCGGCGCATCACCCGGTCGCCGAGGCGCGTCGTGAAGATCACATCGATCGACTGCACCACATGGGCGAAGCCGTCGAGCGGGCGCCCGGTGACGCGATCAAGCCCCGCCATCGGACGCCGCCGCCTTGACGGCCTTTTTCGGCTCCGTCGTGGTCTGCTCGACCTGCGGCACGATGTTGCCGTGGTCGAGATCGAACCGCGCCGCGGCGTCGTCGAGATGCACGATGCGGGTTTCGGGCACGCGCGCGCCGTTGATGCGGACGATACCAGGCCGCACAGTGTAGGGTTTCGTGGTCATGGTCATCCTTTCAGATGGTCGGGAAGGTCGGGCATGGGCATCGTCTGCCCAGCCATGGAATGAGTGCTATCGGCGCAAAACATGATCTGCCCGGCTTCGATGAAGTAGTGGCAGACAGGGTCGCCCGCATAGCCGCCGAACGTGATCTTCACGCTCGGGCTGAACGTCGGGGCCTCAAGATCGCCGTTGAATTCCCACGTCACCGGCCCCTCGGTGCGGATCAGATGCTTAGACCGGCGGGCCGGGAGGCCCAGGCGGCGCGGAGACGTGGCCATGCGTGTCGTCGATATGTTTGCTGTTCGACTTCACGTAGCCGTCCTTGAAGTCGGCGTTGCCGGCGACTTCTATGTCCCCCTTGATCTTCACCTTCGGCCCGGTGATCGACAGCGCGTCGCCATCGAGCACGATTTTCCATGGGCCAAACGTAACCACGTTCTCGTCGCCCTTCTCGGAGGGCTGCTTATTCTCGTCAGAGAATGCCGCATTAATCGCGAGACCCTGTCGCTTCGCGCCGACCGGGTTGAGCGCGAGCATCGTCTGCCCCTGCTTCGGCGGCAGCCATGTCTTGATCGCGCCGCCGCTTTCGGCCCACGGGATCGCGGGGCCGAGGATCGGCTGGCCGTTCGCGTCTTCGCCGAGCTTCAGGCGGAGCGTTCCTGTCTTCGCGTCGACCTCGTGAACGGGGCCGATCTGTATCATGTTCGCAATGATCCGCCGCAACTCGGCAATTTCCGCCTTCAGAAGCAGGATTTCGTCACCGAAAGCCATTATCCGGAATTCTCCGTGAAAACCCTGCCGTCGCCGAAGTCGACCGTCAGGCTCGATGTGGTCACGGCGGCTGCCTTATCGTCGTGAGGCCCTATGCCCACAGCCTTTCGACCCTCCGCGCTGATGCCGAGGATCGCTGCCGCCTTCTGCCACTCCGGCCAGCCGTCACCCACATGCACGAGGCTGTGGATCAGATCCGCGATATCGGCCGTGTCGGGATCGCCCCGAAGCGCGGCCTCGATCTCGTCCCAGAATGACGTGTCGATACCGGGCGATGGATCGCCGATCGTGTCGACCGTCAGAACCAGCTCGCGGCCAGCGAAGCGGATGCCCTTGCGAACGCTGCCGCCACGCTTGACCGAGAGCGATTTCTTGCCGGTGACAAGCCTGCGCCAGATATCGAGCCAAACGCCATCGCCATGCTGGAGCGCGGCGACGATCTGAAACCGCAACACGTCAAGCGCCGCCTCCATCCCTTCATCGGTGTGAGGGATCGTGATGGCGTGCACACCCGCTTCCGTGGTCACGGGTGAGGCGATGCCGATCTCGAAGACGAGCGACAGAGAGCGAGCCGGGGCGAAAAGATCGCCACCAGAGACCGTAGCGTCATCGTCGTCGGTGTAGACGGCGACGAACGGTCCGGGCTCCGTGTCAAGGTGATCGTCGAGCGGAGAATTCCGGCTGTCGTAGACGCGCCCCTCGGCGAAGGTGCGGCCCGCGAGGGCCTTCACCGTCGCAATGCGCAACACCAGTCCAACGAGGCTCATGGCTATGCCTGCTTGAGCCGCGTGCAGTGCAGAACAAGCCGCGAGGCGTTGTCCGGCAGTGGATCGCGTGCGATTTCGTAAATGGGCTGCCCCTCGCGGTCGAGAGCCTGAATTCGGTCTTTCTCGCGCGGCCAGTCGGCCCGCGAGGCAAAGGCGGCTTTCGGCACGCTCACGCGGATCGGCCCGGCTTCGAGATTGACGCCGAAATTGCCGCCGATGCGGTCGCCGTCCGTGCGCTGCAACCCGTGATCCTCGGTTAGGATCGCGTAAAGATCGCGCTCCTGCCGATTTGGATCAGCACCGCCCGCCGAATATTTGCCGGAGCGCATGGGAAGGATGCGGACAAGCTCGCCGAAGGTCGCGTCGACCGCCGTCGCTGTGACGGCATCGATTGCCGCGAAAGGTGATGCCATGATCCATCCTCAAAATTTGGTGCGGGGCTTGTGGCAGCCCCGCGCGCCCTTCGGTCCGACCCCGTTGCCGGTCCTACTCCCCTCAGCTCCACTCCGCGCGCATCGCCAGCCGGTCTTCGGTGCGCGCGCGGTCGCTTCGTTGCGTCGGTTTTTCGCGATGGGAACCCGCATGGCGGGAGACATCGTGGCGCATTCGAGCCAAGCCCAACCGGACAGCACCGGCAGGCTCCCCACATGCGCAGCGGGTAATGTCGCTCGATCACGATGCCCCCCGCGATGCGGGGTGCGCAGAGCTGGGTGGGGCACAGCTCTGCGCTTGGTGGCGGTCAGGGGGAAAGGCTGACCGCTTGGGCCTCGTTAATTGCGGATGCGGACCTGCACAGCCGCGTCTGCCGCAAGCGCTGACGTGAACGCCTTGCCGATGGCTGCGTTGCTGCCTGCGGTAGCTGTCACGACTTTGTTCGTGGCGTCCCAGTAAAGCGCCGCGCCCTTGGAAATGGCCTCGGACGTGCCCTTCGCCAGCGTAAACACGCCTTCGAGCAGCACCGTAACCTCGTCGCCGATGGCCGCTTTCGTTTCGGCCACGCCGATCAGGGCGCCGATGACCACGACATCGCCGCTCGCAATGGCAGCCGACGCCGTGCCGGTGATGCGCTCACCGCGCTGAAAATAGTTCTTCATGAGTGTCTCCAGAAATGGGGGAGTGCCGCCCGCCGTCCTCCGGCGAGCGGTTTACCCGCTTGTTCTTTCGGTGAGCGCTTAGTTGCCGGGGTTCTTGTAGAACGCCTTGTAGTCGATGACGCTGGCCCCGAAATCAAGGCGAGCCTTCAACTCGATGCCGTCGACCTCGAAGCCCACGCGCTGCTCGGTGTACAAGCCTTCAGAGCCTTCGAGATACGCATATTCGAGCGTATCCCACTGGGCAGGGTCGCCGATGACGTGCCAGGGCGAATTCCCGCCGGGCACATAGAGACGATCCTCGACGATCAGCTCCATCGAGTTCTGGTAGACGTTCACGTCGCCGGTCTTCGTCGCTTGCACGCTGGTGAGCAGCTTCTGAGCCGCAACCTTGTGCTTGCGAGATACGGCGAGATACTTGCCGCGCAGATTGAGCGGCTTCCCGGCGGCGTCGACCTGCGCCCCCATCGCGATATCCGCGGCTTCAAGCGTCGTTTCGGACGGCGCGGCCCCGGCAGCGGCGAGGTTGCCGTGATCGGCGTGGAAAAGAGCCTTCCCGTCGCTCAAGGTCTGGTTGTTGATGAGTAGGTTCCAGACGGTATCGCTTTCGAACTCGGCCGCCGCGCGACCGAACAGCGTCGGGATGCGGTCGAAGGCGCCCAGGTCGTCGTTGATGAGCGACTGACGCGTGATTGCCACGATGCGGCCATAGGTGCCGATCGCGTATTTCGTCTGATCTTCGCCGAACGTCGCGTAGGTGTATTCGCCACCTTCGCGGACCTTCTTAAACTCAGGAAGGCCGGTCAGCATCACAATCGTGCGGTCTTTAAAGTCCGGCACGTTCGACTGGCGAGAGAACGGCTTCCAGGTCTGCACCGCGGTGCCGTAGCCGTCTCGCAGCCTCTTCGCTGCGACGTTGGCAAGCAAGAGCGGGAAATCGCTCGTCGACATCATGCCCGCGCGCGTCTCGAAGCCCATCAGCACGCTCGCCAATTCAAGCTTCCCGAGGCCGCGAAGGCGGGTGCCGCGCGTGTCTTCGATATAGGTGCGCCCCATCTCAAGGAGTGTCATCCCGCGATATTCGCGAGCGGCGGCGGTGAGTTGCGTGGCGCCCGGATTGGCGCGGTGCAAGACCGCGTTTTCCACCGCAGCGCGGCGGGTGTCGCCCTCGTCCTGCGTCACACGCACGGCGACGGTGTCGGTCGCGCGGGCGCGCGTGGCGAGCTCATCGAGCACATGGCGCCCGAATTCGACCGCGCTCGCGCCACCGTCAATATGACGCTGCAAGAAGTCGTCGCTCATGCCGTGTCGGCGAGCGAGCGCGGTGATTTCCGAGACGCGCGTGCGTTCGGCGCGCGTAGCCTCTTCGGTCAGAGCGCGCGTGTCGACGGGCGCAGGTGCGGCGGCAGGTGCGGCCGAGCGCTGAGCTTCATTCGCCGGATCTTCCGGCGTGGTGCGGACGTTGTCCGGCATGGATTGCTCCTGAGTTGTGGTGATGACGGCCGGGAAAGAGCGCTCGCCGCCGTCTGAGCGGGCGCCGCGAACCTGCGCGCCGGGATCGGCGGGCACGGGCACGAAACTGATTTCATGGGGCGTCCAGCGCTCCACGATCCACTGCTCAACGTCGCCGCGCTTCTCGGCTTCGATGATGCGCACCTTGTCGATGCTGTAGCCGATCGAGATGTTGCGGACGATGCCTTCGCTGACCTTCCGCCAGAGCGTGTCCGACAATTCGTCGGTGCTCTCGCTCGGGAAGCGAATGCGAGCGAGAGCCTTGTCGCCCTCGATCCAGGCGCGCTCGACCACGGCAACCTGCGTATCGGTCGACCAAGAACGATGGCTGTCGAGAACGGGGCCGCCAGCGGCCAGCCGCTCCATGTTGATGGCAGCCGCGCTGATGACCAGCGTTTCCTCATACGGAATACGGGTCCAGTCCTCCCAACGCGCCCGCATCACGGAAGCACCGGTCGAAAACACCACGTCGACTGTGCGCGCTTCCTTGTCGACCGAAGTCAGCGGGAGCGCGCGCATTTGCACGGGGAGATACACCTCCCGCGTTTCAATCTGCGGCATCTTGTTCATCCTGTTTCTTGGAACTGTCCGACTTTTCCGGAGAGTTGGCGGATTGAGCCGCCCCTGTTGCCGTCACCTTGCGCGGGTCGATATCGAGGGTGATCCCTCGCTCGTCGAAAGCCTCGTTGATGCGGGCGATGGCGTCGAGCTGCTCGATCGGATCGTTGCCCCATTCGGCCACGAACTCATCCCACGTCATCCGGCCAGACCTGACCGCAAGAATATCCGCCTCAAGGTCTTTCTTCGGATCGATAGGCTCGAAGCCAGGCGCGATCCATGTAACCGGATACCCGCCCGGCCGCTGTTTGAGCGTGCCTGAAAGGATCGCGCATTCGATGAAGCGATCCCACGTCGGCTGGCAGTAGCGAGGAATGATCAGATGGTGCTGAATTTGCCTCACCAGCGCCCGAAACTCGATTTTCCCAGCCCTCAAGCTCGAATAGTTCGCCTGTCTCAGATCGCCCGTGAACTGATCGTAGGTAATGCCAGCGCCGGCCGCGACACTCATCGCTGCGTTGAGCGTGTAGGCTTCGAAACTGGTCGAGGATGACGGCTGTGCGAAGGTGACTTTCTCGCCGGGCTCCAGCCGGGTCATCATGCCCGGAGAAAGTTCGAGCGCTTCCGGCCCCCGCCGCGTTTCCGCGCTTGCTCTCGTTGCCGAGGCCAGGTTTGCGGGCATCCCAACATCGGCAGATTCCACGAACCCAGCAAAGCAGCTTTCCACGCGGGCTTTGACGAGCGTCGCCTCCATGTAGTCGGCAAGATCGCGCGCCGTGAGCAAGATCGGCGCGAACCACGAGACGCCGCGAACTTGCCCGATGCGGAGCGGGCGATAGATATGCGCGATGTCGCGGGCGGGCACGAATACGCTGTCGAGCGAGCCCATGAGTGTCACGGGATCACCCGGATGCGCCTTTCGCACCCAATAGCCAGTGCGCTGGCCATCCGCGTCGAATTCGATGCCGAGCGTCGCCGTCCCACCCGAAGAGCGGCCCGGTATGCCCGATTTACTCTCGTCGAGCTGATCGCCCTCCATAAGTCGCAGATGCAGCGGCACCGGCAGAGTGCTGTCGGACGAGCGTGGGAGATAGCGCACGAGCGCCTCGCCACCTTCGACCATCGCGCGAACAACCAGCGCCTGTGAGCCGTAGAAATCGACATCGCCGGAAACGATGGCCTGCTTCTGCCATTCGGCGAAAAGCGCATTCACCTTCTTATCGATCGCGCGCTTCCCCGTGCGGGAAGTCGGCACGATGCCCGTGCCCACGATGTGCGCGGCTAGCACATCCGGCACTCTCGCCATAGGTGTGTTGCGCACCAGGTCGCGAGCGTGATCGCGCAGCTTTGCCAGCGCCGGGCTTATGCTGCCATTGGCCGACGCCCCACGGCTCCAGCCCATGGAGCGGCGCGGCGCGAGCGCACCGTCATAGGAGCGTTTTCGGAGCACCTTGACCGCCGCACGCGCCTGAAGGCGCCGCACTTCCGCCATAGGCGAAAACACGCCGATAACTCGATCCAGAAACGCCATTTATCGGCTCCGATTATGGGAAACGAGCACAGAACGCGGGCGAGAAGCGCCCGAAATCTCGCGCTCCATGGCCGCGAGCGACCGCTCCATCTCGTCGAGAGAGCGATAGGTCACTTCGCGCACCTCGCCGCCGCTCTCGTAGCGCACCTTGCGGGCACCGGTCGCGATGGCGCGCTTCAGCGCGTCGATGTCGGCTTGCGTGAAGGCCATCGGTGTCTCTCGTGCAAAAAAGTGCCGCCGGAACAGCCGCCTCTCAACGGAGGCGGTGAGCCGGCGGCTTTCCGGGGCGGCGGGGGTATCCCCTTATTGCCGGTCTATGTTCCAAGACCTTGCTCAAGCCTCCCAAGGGCCGTGAGGCCGGGGATGCTGCTGGGTGCCTCGCGAGCAGTACCAGACCGCCCTCTCGGGTATTCGTGTGGGGAGGCTGGCGCGGAGCTTCGAGCCCAGCCAGACCGCCCTCTCAGTTTATCGCTTGAACCAGCCGCGGTTGCGGCCCTTGAACCAGTCGTTCCCGCCCGGTTCTTCCTGTTTCGGCTCCGGGGCGGGCTCCGGCGCAGTCTCTTTCGCGGCTTCGGACGCCGCCGCCGCCCGAACCGGTGCCGGTGACAGCAAATCGACAGCGCGCGCCTCTTCAGGCACGCCGCGCTCTTTCGCCAGCACCGCCCAATCGTCCGCCGTCATGCGCGACAGGCCGAGATATTCGGCCAGCGCCATGTTGTAGACGCGGCAGTCGAGCCAGTGGTTTTCCTCGCGGAACTTGATCTTCCAGACCTTGCGATTGCGGCCCTTGAACTTCTCGTCGGCGACATATTCCGACGTGATCTGCCGGAAATACACCTCGTCGAGCCAGGTGCCGAAATGGCAATAGCCGGGCGGGTCGATCTCTCGGCCCGCCTTCAGCCCGTCCTTGCGAAGGTCAGAGTAGAACGTGGCTTTCAGCGGCCACGTGCCGACCGACCACTTCTGCGCGCCCTTCTTGATCTTCCTGCCGCCGTAGTCGATGTCCTGAAGCGTTGGCGATCCGAGCGCTGGGCGGCTCCAGCCGTCCTCGCCCTTCAGCGCCATTGCCCCGGGCCGATTGCGGCACCAGGTGTAGACCGTGTTCGTCTGATAGCCGCTGTCCACGCCGAACAGGTCGACGCGGCGGCGATTGCCGAACGCGTCAGGATAGGTCCGCTCATACAAGTCGGTGAGCTTGGCGAAGGCGCCGCGCTCGGCGTCCGTCGTCTCGCCGTCGAGATACTGCACGTCAACAACCCAGCTCTGCCGGTCTGGCGCGATCGCCAACACCTCGACATAGATGCCGCGCATCTGCACGTCAGCCGATGCCACCAGCAAGAGAGCCTGCGGCGGGATGTGCCCGCGCGTGAGACCGTCTTCGCGCCGCTCCATCAGCCGTGTGTGATCAGGCGTGTCGGTGCGCAGCTCGTAGGGCAAGCCGAGCGTGAGGTTCCAGAAGCCTTTCTGCTTGGCCGGATCGTCCCCGGCCTCGATGAACTTCTTCGCGATCTCGTCCCATGGCACGAAGGGGCTCGACAACGCATCGAAATGGTAGCTGGGGAACTTCCCCGGCGCAGGCTCCAGCGCGATCCACTCGCCAGCGCGCACCAACGCGTTGCGCTCATGATATTCGATCACAGAACCGCAGCACGGCGCGATGTAGTGAGCTTCGTAAGGGTAGACATCGTTGAACTTGAACCACTTGCGGTCAAACTCGAAAGTGAATTGCTCGCCGCAATGCGGGCAGGTCACATGCCAGAAGCGCTGATCTCCTGCGTCGAACTCGTCCGAGATGTAACAGGCACCCTTAAGCACCGGCGTCGAGATATTCAGCTCTTTCCAGTCTCCGCTCGCGAGAAAACTCGTGTAGCGGGCGCTGATCATCGCATGCGGCGAACCTTGCCCGTCGAGATCGTCCGGGTATTCGCTCGCCTCGTCCTTGAAGACCTTTTTCAGTGTCTTTGAGCGAAGATCTGCGGTCGACGTGGCGATCAGGCAGCTCAGAGAGCCGCCCGGATAGCGTTTCGTGTACGTCGTCGACCCTTGCGAGCTGCGCGACTTCTGCGCCTGCACCTTTTCCTTGAGCGCCTTCGTCTCGCTGATTGCGAGGTTTAGTTTCTCGCTCAAAAATTCGCTCAATGCGCTGTCCGTCGGCTGCACCACGGCCATGCGGCACGGATCACGGTCGATCGTGTGACCGATCCAGGCGATGCCGAGCGTCGTGAAGCCGGTCTGCGCGCTCTTCCGCACCACGACCTTGTTCACCGGGCAATCCGGTCCGAGCATGTCGAGCGGCTCGATCAGATAGGGCGTCAGATACGGGTCCCAAAGTTCACCGGCGCGCGGGCCGTCAGGCACCATGAGATTTTCCCGTGCCCACTTTGAAGGCGGGATCGGCATCGGCGGCTCCAGGAGCTTCGCCAGCGTGCGCGCGACGATACGGAGGGCAGAGTGCTTGAACTTCATTCCTCGCCCTGCCCTTCGGCCTCTGTCGCCTCCTGCGGCTCGTCTTTATCGAGCAGCCTCATCTCCTTCGCGAGCAACGCCCGCATGTCCCGCGCCACCGTCTTCAGAAAGGCCCGCGCCCCGTTCACGCCATCCTTCGCCACCGCCGCAGCCAGATCGTCTGCGCGTGTCGGGAGCTGCTCGAAAGCACGGGTCAGTGCCTCGGCGCAGCGCACCATCGCCGCCTCGATATCCTCGATCGGCAGCAGATTGCCGAGCCGTTCTTCGAGCTTCAGTTTCGCGAGGTCGGCCTCGTAGGCCATGCGGCGAGCCTGCTCGCGCGCCAGCACGTGATCGCCGCCGGTCGCGGGAGCGGGTTCACCCTGTTCCTGCGCGCGGATAGAGGCTTTCGTCGCCGCGCCCAGCTCTTTGGCCGCGTCGCCAGTTTCGCCGACGGCCCTATCGTAGGCAGCCAGATTGACGAGCTTCGCCCGCCCGGGGCCAGGACGCGTCTCGATCAGCCCGTCGCGGACGAGCTTGGCCACCCGCTCGGAAATCGTCTGCTTCGTGACGCCCTTGCGGGCCGCCAGATCGGAGACGCTGACCCACAAGCCAGCGCCGACTGGCTCTTGCGTGTCAGCCGTCAGGTTCATGATGTCAGCCGTGTAAGGTCAGTTAAACTTGAAATCGGCTAGCGCTATTTCGGGGCGGCGTGCCGTTCGCCCCCATGGGAAGGGGCGAGAGGGACCCGCGCATGTGGCATATAGGCCACTGTGGCATGCCTGCCACACACCAAAAAGGGTGGCGCGACCGCAACAGTTGCGCGAAAGCCACAGTTTTCTAGGCGCGGGCCGCCCCGAAGGGCCACCAGAGCCGCACGAGATAGCCCAGCGTGGACGGCTCGCGCCGCTCCGGCTCGGCAGGCCTCGACAGCAGCCATGTCGTAGCGTCCAGCGTGGCGAGCAGCCAGTTGGCTACAACCCGGCCACGCTCTGTCAGAGCGTAGCTGCCAGCATCGCCGAGGCTTTCAAGCAGCCCGTCGTCGACGAGCTGCCGCGCCTGCGCAAGACCAGCCTCGTCGACGGTCACTACTCGCCCGGTGTAGGCCGCCTGGGCAATCGCCCATAGGTGGAAGGGTTCGTACCCATAGATATCCGTTGCCATGTCGATCCCTCCATCAGAGCTTGAGCAGGCGTTTCAGTTCATGTTCAGTGCGTTTCGGCAGTTCGGCCGCAACCGTGCGCTGGAACGCCGCTTCCGACGCGTCCTTCACGATTTCCTTCGGGATCGCGGGGCCATAGAGCGGCCTGATCGGCAGCCATGAGCGGTTCTTGCCGACGCGGATCACGCTGCCATCGGTGCGGCGGATGCGCTTGTAGACGTTGCCCGCGAACTTCCCGCGCGGCGCGATGAACGTGCCCTTGAACAGGGTTGACTTCGCCCAGGGGGCAGCGACGACGCCAGCGCCAGTCTGCTTGGCGCCGAATTCCTTCAGCCGCGCATATTTGCCTCGCGCGTCGATCCGCGCCTGCAACGTCGCCTCGTTCGCCGACCATTGCGCCGTCGCGGCCTTGATGACCCCGTATTTGTGCCCCGTCTGCTTGACGAGCGCGCGACGCACCTGCGTCAGAGTTTTGCCCGTCGAGTGATTGACCGCGCGAGCGAGAGCCGCGCGCATCTTCGGCTCGGACAGCATCGCCACCGTGGCGATCACCGTCGCCGTGCCGGGCTGCGACGCAGCGATCCTGATCGTGCCCCGCGCCATGCGACCCGCCCATAAAAAAACGCCCCGGAGCGGCTGCTCGGAGGCGTTGTCTAACCCTTTTGGTGGATGATTTGCTTGTAGTCACAATAGGGTTTTGTGTCAAATCTTATTTTTTCCGTTTTTGTTTCAATGGCTTGCGGGCGTTTTTCATGGGCACAAAATCGCCTTCCAGCACGCGCTTCGCCTGTTTCGCCTCGATCCACGGTTCGGCGGGGACGTCCGGCCCCGTCACCTCGAAGCCTTCGAGCGCACCGTCAAGCTGCGCGGCCAGGGTAGCCAGCGCAGCATGCCAGACGAGATAGACCGCACGAGCGTGCATGACTTCTTCCGCGCTTGTCGCGCCGATATGCGACTTGCGTCCGCGTCCGCCGCGATTGCCGGTCGTCACCGCCTCCGCCCAATCCTCATAGGCCTCAGGCCGAGTACCCGCCTTCGCGTGCACGATCACCAAAACCGCCGAGCACGCCTGCTCGACACGGACCGGCAGCGGCTCGACATTGCCGAAGGTAACGGCTGGCACGCGCCACCATGCGCCATTCCTCTGCTCGACTATCTGCCCCTCACGGTCGAGCCGCTCCCTGTCCCAGATTTCGACCTGATCGAGATCCGCCCATTCGAGCCACATATCCGCAAGCGACAGCACCGCGTCGTGAGCGATCAGCGCGTCGTCGGGCGACGAACGCGAAACCGCCCCCAATGTCCGCGCGGCAAATCCCGAATTATCGACGCGCACACCCAGCACCGCCGTCGCGCCAAGAACCGACGCCGTGCTAACCTGAGGACCGCGCGCCGAAAAGCCGCCAGCCGCTTGCCGGTCCACCTTCTGCACGCGATAGGCCCAGTCCAGCAGCTTCTCGATGTCGATGATTTCCTTCGTCCGTGCCATGTTTGGTCCTATTTTTGTGTCCCGCGAGGGTGCGAGGGTTGCGCGAGGATCAACGAACAACCCTCGCGCCCTTTTTCCCTTTTTGTTTCAGACTGTTATTTGCTTTTTGCGAGGGTGCGAGGCTTGTCTCTATAATGTGTAAGAAAAAAACGGCTATAGCCTTCGCCCGAAGCCCCTTTTTCCTTACGTACGTACGCGCGACAAGCCTCGCAACCCTCGCAAAAACGCTAAAACAACTGCGCAATTAATGCTTTATGAGCTGCGAGGGTTCAGCTATCACCCTCGCGTAAGTCTCGCACCCTCGCGGCACTGTTTTACAAAATTGCGCAAATCGGCGCCTTCGAGCGAGGATCAATGCTCATCCTCCCGATGCGGGGGCTGCGGGTCGCCTTCCGGGATCCAGTCGAGCGTCACATCCATCCACTGCCGGATGCGCTTATCCTCGCGTATGAACCCTTTTTGCTTCATGGCTTTGGAGAAGGATGTTTCTGACCAGGGCTTGATCGCATTGGAGGCGCAGTACTTTGCGAAGGCGGTGTACATCGCGCGAGCCTGCACCTGGGCGCCCGGGAGAGGCTTCACGCAATCTCGGATGAAAGCCCCAACGGGATCGCTATCCTCGCGATGGCTTTGCGTTAGCCCACGAACCGCGGGCGGCTCGAGCAGCCCTTCCGTGAGAAAGATCCGTGCCCCTTCGATCAGCCAGTTCAGGACGCCAGCGGCCTCTTCCATGAACTCCCCGACCACTTCGGGCAGCGGTCTCTGTTCGGCCTCAGTGAGCGTCACGGGCCAGTGAAGGAACTTCATGCGCCGCCAAATGCCCTTGTCGAGGCCTCCGATCTGCGGCAGTTCGTTACCCGACATGAAGGGGATGAGCTCCGGAATCAGATCGAAAAAGCCCTTGTTCAAGTGCCGCACGGGGATCGGCTCCGAGCCTGTCACGGTCTTGATCAGCCCCTCGCGCAGGGGTGAACCGCGCGGAAGCTCGGCGATAGCGACGAACCGCTTGCCAGCAAGGCGCGCGAAATCAGGATTTGGTCTATCTCCGGCCTGCTCTTGCGTTCCCGTGATGCTTTCCGGCTTCAGACGCCCGGCATAGTCGCCAATGATCCGGGCCATGGTCTCCATCCAGACTGATTTGCCATTGGCGCCATCACCATAGAGAAAAATCAGACATTGCGTGGAGGCGCCGCCGAGCAGACCACGCCCGGCAGCAACTTGCAGGTATCGCCGCTGTGCATCGTCCGGCTGGAAACGCTCCATAAACGCCAAAAAACGCGGTGCCGTCGCCTTCGGATCGTAGGAGCATGCCGCCATTTTCGAGATGCGGTCCTCCCGCCGATGCGGATCGAGGCGCACGCTCGCGACTTTCCGCCTCACCATGCGCACGACGTCCGGATCGGGGCATTCGAGATCTTCCTCCTCGATCTCCTTCACCTCGAAAACAAGCGTCCCGTTCTGGACGTTGCATTTCAGCGGGTCCGCATCGAGGGCTGCGGGAGTGACAGTGATATGGGGCACCGCTTGCTGGATCATCGCCACCGTTCGGGCGCGGTTGCCGCAACTGATGCCGAACTTCACCCGCCCCGCTCGACGCTTTTCGAGCGCGGTTTCGGCAGCCGCGCCAAGCGCGAGCACCATCTTTTCCTCGGCCGAGAGGCTTTCTTCCTCTCGGGCCTTCAGCGGCGCCGCCCGCTCAATCTGAATGCGCACGATCTCCGGCACCGGCAGATAGCGGTGTTCCAGCTTGATCATCTTCGCGGTTTGCTGTGCACAGCGCTCGGCCTCGTGGTCGCCCCCCTCAAATTCCCAGCGGCGCCCGTCCCAAAAGTGCATACCGACCTGGTTCACATTGAGCAGTCGGTCGCCATAGAGGTTGAGCAGCCGCCTCGCGTTGTCCGTGTCATTCTGGTCGAGCACGGCATTACCCGCGATCATGTCGAGCGTGATGCCCGGCGGCAGGCCGCCATAATCGTCGCCACCAAGCTCGGCCGCGTCGCAGCCATAATCGTCTTCTTCGAGCGAGCCCTCGACGATATCGGCAATGTGCTTGTTCGGATCGGTCGAGCCGGTCATGCCGCCTCCGCGATCTCGTCGCGCGCGGCATCGAGTGCTGCGAACAGGTTCGGCACATCGAGTGCCCGCGCTTCCGCCTCGACATATTTCACGCCGTCGAGGAAGTAGCGGTGGTTCAACTCGTTGCCCCAGCCGATGCGCCCGAATTTCACGGCGCGCATCGGCACCGTCATCAGTCCGCCGAACGGGTCGAACACGACTTCACCGGGCATCGACCACTGGTTGATCGCCCGGTCGACGATGTCGAATTGCAGCGGGCAAAGATGCATTTCCTTGCCCTTCGCGGCTTGCAGCGTGTTCGCGGAAAGCATGCGCGTGATATCGGTCCACACGTCGGGGTGCCGCGAGTGCGGCGGCAGGAGCATGAAGTCTGCCGGCAGCCTCCCGCGCTCTTCGAGTGCTTCAGCGATCTGCACGTGGTGCTCGAAATCGTAGACGGTTTCGAGCGAGAACTTCTTCCAGATCTTGTAAACATCGCTCGCGCCGAACCCCACGATCTCGTCGGCGGTGATCAGTCGGTTGCCGCTCGACCGCGTGTAGGCGTGCGCATCGAGCTGCCAACGCGCGCGGCTATATCCGTTCGGGTGCTGCCAGTGCGCTGCCGTCCCGGTTTCGCGGTCCTCATCAACGCGCCATTTCTTGTCCTTCACCACGGGCGAGTCGGCATAGCCGTTCGACCGATCAGACGGCGGCTTGCGAAACAGCAGGAGCTTCTCCGGCACGCCGAAGCCCATGCGAGAGCCGTCTTTGCACTGCTCGGTCCAGCCCAGCCGATAGGTCTGGTTGTTCTCGCGCACCACGTCCGTGGTGATCACTTTCTCGCCGAGAAACGCGAACCCGTGCTTCCGAAACCCCGCAATGCAGTCATAGGAGAAGGTGCTGAGCGTTTGAAAGCCGAAGCCGGACACGCCGCCTGGAATGATCCGATCCTTCACATGGATCGCGGCAAGCCGCCCCGGCTGAAGCACGCGGAACAGTTCCGGGATCAGATAATCCATCTGCGCCCAGAAATGCGCATCGTCGTTCGTGTGCCCGAAATCGTTGTAGGAAGGCGAATATTCGTACTGCGTCGAGAACGGGATCGAGGTCACGATCAGCCCGACGCTGGCCTCCGGTATGCGCGCCGTCTCTTCGACCGTGTCGGCATTTACGAGCCGATAGCGCTCGGCCGAGACTTCGATCCGCTTGCAGCCGAGAGAGCGCTGCAACGCGTCCGCCATGGCGGCGTGGCTCAACCCGTAGTCCTTGATGATCTGGCTCATGCGCGCCACCATTTGATTGTGCTGATCCCACTTGCGCTTCAGCGTGCGCAAGATTTCGCGCTCGCTCTCGGCGTAGATGATCGTGATCTCGACAGGCCACTCCTGCAGGAATCGCTGGATGCGATGGATCGCCTGGATGAAATCGTTGAATTTGAAGCCGATGCCGAGAAACACGGCCTTGTGGCAATGGCGCTGGAAGTTGCAGCCCGATCCGGCGATGACGGGTTTTGCCGAGAGATACTTGAATTTGCCGTTAGAGAACTCGACGATGCATTGCTCACGCTGGTCGAGGTCCTGCGAGCCATAGACCGAAACGACGCCAGGCACGGCCGCGTCGATCGCGTGCCGCTCCGCTTCGAGATCGTGCCAGATGAGGTAATGGCTTTCGGGATCGTCAGCGAGGATCGTCTTCAAGGCTTCGACGCGCGCGGGCAGCGTCTCGCGCTTCTCCCGCGCCGCATCCTGCAAGCCCATCGCCGCGTCGCGGAGCAGCATGAACTGCCCACCTCGATCGGCGTCCTTCGCGCGCAGATCGCTCTGCACCTCGCGGTAATGCACCGTCATCGGCGGGAGGTTATAGCCTTCATCCGAGAAACCGAGATCGCTCGGCCGCTGGATGAACAGCGCCCACGACGCCACCCACAGCCAGAACTCTTCCTCCTTGTGCGGGTGAAGGGTGAGCTTGTCGGCCTTCTCGGAATTGCGCTTGAAGAACCGCGTCTTCGCCTCGCCGACATCCATGATGCCGAGAAACGCCGCGTAGGCGAGCAGCTCGATATAGTCGTTCGGCGAGGGCGTCGCGGTTGCCACGAACTTGTATGTCACGGCGTCGAACAACCGCATGAACTCGCGGAAGGTCTTCGTGCCGCCAAAGCCGCGCAGGCAACTCGCCTCGTCGAGCGAGACCACGGGAACTGCGTCGGGTCGATCTTGCCGTCGCGCACCGTCTCGTAGTTGGTCAGATAAACGCCGGTCGGTCCCGCCTCGTCGACGCTCCGGATGAAGCGGACACAGATTCCCATGTCGGCCGCGTCGCGTAAAAATTCCTGCCGGACGCCAAGCGGAATAACGATCAGCCCCCGGGTCCCAGTGGCCCGCGCGATCGCGTCCACCACGGACAGTTGCACGCGCGTCTTGCCAAGACCGAAGGCGGCGAACAGCGCACGGCGCCCGCCGTCGATCATCCACCGCGCGGCGGCGGCCTGATGCGGCTTGAGCGAGGGATGCGGCGCGAAGGGAATGGTTTCCGCCCCCTCGCTCTGCCCCGCAAACGGGATTTTTGCCCGCAGGAAGTCGTGGTAGGAGAGGCGGTTGCTCATGCGCTCCCCTCCAGCATGTCGTTGAAATCGCGCCCGCCTTCGGCCATGGCGATACCGATGCGCAGCCCATCGCGCGCATAGCGGGCTCGCCCCCGCTCGAGCGTTTTCGTCGTCAGAAAGGGATCGCTGTCGCCGTCGCCCAGCAGCACGAGCTGCTCGATGCTGGCGGGGATCGAGATCGACGGAATAGCGGGGTTCAGATCCGGCACCGGCCCCGGAATGCGTTGCGGCCGTCCGGTCGGCCCCTTGAGCGTCGGATGCGCCACGGTGCAGATGGCCCGCCCGCCGAGATTACCGAGAGAAACGCTCGACCAGAAGAGGTCGCCGGGCCGGAGCCGCCCGAGACGGTAAAGCGCCGTCGCGACCGAATAGACGGTCTCGATGCCCTCGCCCTTGAACAGGCGGCGCGGCGTCTCGCGGGAGCCAAGCACAACGATGTGCCCGCCTCCCATCGACCCGCGCACTTTCTTCGCGGGCAACAGCTCACCCGTCTCGGGATCGACGATCTCGGCCTTGCCTGAAAAATCCGGCTTGAGCCACGTGATGTGCAGCGCGATGAAGGCGCCGTCATTATCGTGCACAGGCGAAAGCAGCGCCGGACCGCGATGCACGACGCGCGGGCTCTTGCGCCCCGTGTGGTCGACCGTTTCGCCGTGGAAATACGGCACGTCCGCCGCGCCGCGCAGACCGGGCGCGAGACCGGGCCCCCCGTCGCAATTCCGCGCCGCGAAATAGCGTGAGATGGCACCGCCCGATTGCAGCGCCCGGCCGCGATCATAGATCAGCCGCGCCGCCTCGATTTCCTTCTGACGGTAGCGCTCCTGCTCGGCCTGGCGCGCAGCCTCGCGCCTCTGGCGCACAGCCGCGATCTTCGCTTCTTCCTCACGCGTCAACGGCCGCGCTCCGCCGAGCCGATCGACAGCCGCCGGAAAATCGCACCCTGTCACCGCCTGAATGAGCTTGATCGCGTCGCCGCCATCACCGCACACGGCGCAAACCCACTGCGATCCCTTGATCTCGAACCGCGTCGCGCGCTTTCCCCCGCCGCAGATCGGGCACGAGCCCATCATGTGACGGCCGGATCGGCGGAGCTTCGCTCCGAGCTGCTCGGCGAGCGAGGCGAGATCGACGCGCGCCTTCAGATCCTCGATTTGCGCCGGGCTCAGCATGGCTAGACCCTCGCGCAGCGAAGCGCCTTGAGCGCCATTTCGTGCAGCCTTGCGGCGTCGATATGCCGTCCAGCGTCGGCCATGCGACGCTTCGCCATCGCATGGTGAAATTCAGCCAGCCACACGTGATAGATACGCCGAAGAGCGCTCACGACTAACCCCTTGTTATGGTTTCGATTTCATGTTTCAGGCGCGCATGCTCGGCCTCGAGCGCGGCAAGACGTTCGGCGCGCATTGCGCGCGCCACCCAATGAAGATCGTCGGATAAAACGGCGGCGAGAAACGGCGGGCCATAGATCGCGATCAGCGTCATCGTCGCGCGGAAATTTGGCGTCGACGATCCCGCCAGCCACTTGCGCGCCGTGTCGGCAGAAACGATGCCCGCCGTCTCGACCTCTATCGCCTCAGCCGTCTTTTCCGGGTGCGTCGCCCGCAGGAACGCTACGGCGCGCTCCGCGCACGGCCCGGAAAGTTTTCCAATTTTTCCGGAAAGTTTTCCGGAATTCTGGGAAAGTTTTCCATTTTTCTGAGAAGACATTCCGATCGATCCCTCCGATGCTGTGTGCATCAGAGGGTCGGGCGCTGAGGCCTGGAGCCCTATGGCAACGGTGGAAGACGTGGCAGTCATCTCACAATCCCAACATCTGGACGCCAGAGCGCGCGAGACGGAGCGGCAACTCCGGCTCGCGGCGGTTCTGGCAAATATGAAAAACGCCCTTGAACAAGAGGTGCGGGCAAGAAGGCAGGCAAAAACGAGCGAGGAACCGCGAACGTCTCAAAATGGAAACGATCTCTTTCATGAGGCACCTCGCGTAAATAGGGTGATCCCACTCCGGCCAACCCGGCCGGAGCGGACGCCGCTCTAGGCGGCACCGACGCTCTTTACGAAAAAGGGAAAGCCATGAGCCCATCGGACGAAGATCTCAAAAAGCACGATGGAGATGCTGCTCATGTTTGCCCCGTCTGTGAGGATGATAGGCCCCGGCCAAAGCTGGCCGGGGCCGTGGTGCCGCGCGTGGCGCTACGCGGCGTCCCGTTCGGAAGAAAAGGACGAGGCCGGAGCCTCGTCAGTTGGGAGCGACGCGGCTGATACTGGGGGTCGTCGCCCCGGGGAGGTGATCGATTGATCGGATGACGGTCGCCGCACATGCGCAGGCCACACGGCCCCGTCAGGCCAATGCGCCGAGAGCCATTGCATCGCGCGCTCTGCGCGCAGAAGCGTGATTGTCCTCTCGCCGCGCATGAACGACGGCAAGACTTTGCTATCGCCGAAAAGCCTGTGGGACAGCGTCTTGGGCGACAAGTTGCGCGCTTCGAGATATCTCGCGGCAACCGTGATGATGGCGTCGGTGAACATGCCGATAGGGTTAGCGGTTTTTAAACCGCTATGTCAACGGTTTTATAACCGATACAAGCCGCTTGCGCTAAGCGGTAAATTAACCGCATGAGCAACGGTGTGTTGGACAGGATCAATCGAAGGCTGAAAACGGTCGGCATCAGCGCCGCCGCTGCATCGCGCGCGGCTACTGGGTCCCCGGACACTATCAGGAATATTCAGCGTGCCGTCGAAATTGGGCGCCCGAGAAGTATCACTGCCGCAACAGCCGAAAAGCTTGCAAAGCCGCTCCGCACCAATGCCGCTTGGCTACTTACAGGTGCTGGGGACGAAGAAACGACCAATCCTGTCGATGTGTTCGAAGTGCCAATAATATCTTGGGTGAGCGCCGGGCGGCTTTTCCATGTAGAGCCCCAAAGCGGCTTGTCGGAATGCCCGAAACTGCTCATGGCGGGGCTCCGAGCAGGCGAGTGGATCGCTCTGACAATTAAGGGCGATTCCATGGATAGAGTTGCACCAGAAGGATCGCATATTCTGGTGAACCGACGCGAAAAAATGCTGATAAATGGCAATTTTTACGTCGTGTTAACAAGTGATGGTGAGGCGACATTCAAGAGATATCGCCACAACCCCGATCGCCTGGAACCGTTCTCAACAAATTCCTCCCACGAGACCATTTTTATTAATCAGCCTACGGAAGTGATCGGCACTGTTAGAAAAGTAATCACCGATTTGTGAGGCTCGCCTCGATCTGGAGGCTGGCACAATCCTGTCTCCCCTGCCAATGCCGTATATGAGATAAAAACACGGGGGCTATTTTGAAAGTAATCGAATTAAAAGGGAAAAACGCTCACCTTACTAACATGAACAACATCAATATAATTATGGGGCGCAACGGGGCAGGAAAAAGCCGCTTCCTTCGAGATCTTGAGAAAAGTAACAGCGATAATAATCAACTATTTAATATTAGCTATATTAGCCCTGAGCGGGCTGGAACTTTTAGGCGCGATGGATCTGTACTTACATCTATAAGTCAAGACCCCACTTGGCTTCGGCAAACAAGGGCGTTTAATCAGGCCGGCAACTTCAAAGCCGCATCAGCGACGCTGTTCCGTGAAACAGAAGTGCTTTACCTGCGTCGCCTAGCCGCCACGCCGGAAATCCGAGAGGATTCGACGCGCAATTTTAAAACAGATCGGCTGAGTAAGGTAAATCAACTGCTCACTAATATCTCGCTTGAGATGGGTAGAGTCGATTTCGAATTCCGTTCGCTGTCTGATGGCCAGCCAATTAGCCCAGACCAGATCAGTAGCGGAGAGTCAGAAGCCGTAGCTTTGGCTTCCGAGATTTTATATTTCTTCGATACGATTGATACGACAAAAATGAACGTTCTGCTCCTTGATGAGCCGGATGTGCACCTTCATCCCGATCTCCAAGCGCGCCTCGGTAAGCTGATCATCGCCATGCTCGACGAGTTCAAGAGTCATGCTGAAAGCATCGCTGTATGCCTCTCCACGCATAGCTGCCCGTTGGTCTGTTCTCTTGCGGATTCGCGATATGTTTCGCTAGGGACCAAAAGCTTCGCAGTAGACACTGTTGAACTCAAACCTGCCAGCGCCGAACTTCGCAAAGTTGCCCCGTTCTTCGGTCACCCTCTTTCACTTTCGCTGAGCGAAGACGCCGCGTTGATCCTAGAAGGCGAGGACGATGAAAGGGTCTGGCAGCAGGCTGCGCGAACGTCGCAGGGGCGGATCAGGGTCTTTCCTGTGCTGGCTGGCAGCGTGGACCAGTTGGGCCGCCTAGAAACCTTTTGCGCCGATCTGCTTCGCACGCTCTATGACAATCCGGTGGCCTTCTCCCTTCGCGACGGCGACGGCCTGGTGAATCAGCCGATCGAACATACTCCCCCTGTGAAGCGATACCGCCTGCGATGCTATGCAATCGAAAATGCGCTTCTAACTGACCCTTGTCTTGCCTTGATGGGGGCAACCTGGCAGGGGTTTGTAGCCGCCGCGATAAAATGGGGCGAGGAAAATCCGAAAAACCATTGCCGAGACCTTCTCAAGAAACTTGCCGAATCCGATGATCGGTTCCGCTACCAGAAAATCAAAGAGGTCCGCACGCTCGTCTGTGCGGCGCTGGAGTGCAAAAAGCCCTGGGAAGTGGTGGTTGGTCAGGCGATTGGAGCCTTGACGAGAGAGGACCTCACAAACTCAAACATGCTTGTTGATTTCCTGGGCACCGAACTGGTCAGTGATGTCATCTTCAGAAACGTAGCATGAGTGTTAAAGGTATGAACGGCAACTTCCCTGGCTGGTCGTGCGCCGGTAGTAAGAACCAGCCTGAAAATAGAGAAATGACCGGGTGAGAGATGACTGTAATTGATGCGGGGAATATTAATTTTCCTAGACTGAGAGATTGCTGGTTTCCCGTCGAGCTTAACAACGGGTTCCTGTTGCTAAATGCTCAAGAACGCCAGGCGGCGATAGACTGGATCGATGCCAACATTTTTGACGCGGCAAAGTCTAATCAAACGGGGCGGATGAATGTTACGACCGCGATCAGGGCGTTCATGCCCCGGCCTCCTGAATGGACAGGATCGCCGCTTCAACCGCTTTATGACCGAACCGGTCAGGATGACGAACGAGCCGCCAAGCTCTATGGGAATCTCGTTTGCCGGGTCGGGGTTGGTAGGCCTGAAATATGGTGGTGCTTCCCAGAGCCAGTCGCGGAAGACCGCTTCTCACGAACATATGTTTTAAGTTCGAAGATCGCCGCAGTGCTCTCAGGCGCAGGCACCAGTCATCCTTAATCCGCATCGCTGCGGTTTTTAAACCGATTGTGGATTGACGCGGTTTTTAAACCGATATAACCAGGTCTTCATCACCCCTGATGGAGGCCGCCCTTGTCTCACGCACCCCTTTCCAGCGCCGGACCGTCGGGCCTGCTGACGTTTTCTCAGCGGTTTGCGAAAGCATGGCGCGTGCTTCGCGGTCCGAAAATAGGCCGCGCCCGCCCGGGCGAAGGATGGGCCCCCTCCGCTCCTCTCAGGTGCGCTTCAACGCCATCCAAAGCATTTTATTCTTGGCCGGCAGCAAGCTGGCACAGCACGTCGCCCGTCGCGGATACGCCGAACGGTCCTCAGCTTATGCTGGCTCTCGGGCTAGGCGATCAGGCCCTGCGATTTCGCATCCCGCTCGCGTGCACTTAACATCGCGGAGACGATCAGCGAGTTCGACGCGGCTTATCGCAACCGGACGAACCGCCATTCCGACAAATCGTCGGGCAGGCCGAGTTCCGCTGTGTTGATGCCGTCCGAAAGCAGACATGTGCTACCGGCGAGAAGAGCGTCCAGGGCCGCGAGGTCCGAGGGATGACTTTCGAGCGCATCATCGCCGTCCATGATGATCCACCGTTTCTCGCTTTGCGGAACGATCCGGATCGAGTGACCGTGCGTCCTGAATTCCCAATAACCAAACATCCGATGCCCCCCCTGTATCGCGGGGCGAACCCTACCACACGCGGAGGGTGCTGACATGGCTTTCCTCCCCATCCTTTCCGATGGCCGCGCCCGCCGCAACGCCAGCGACCTGCGCCTGTATGTCAGCAAGACCGGGCGCAACCTGGACCGCAGTCGCCTGACCTTCGTGCTGTCCGTCGCGCTGATCGACAGGCTGCGCTGGCACTCGGGCGAACGCTTCGCCATCGCCATGGGCGTGGATGAAGATCTGGGTGCGTTCCAGATTTCTCGCATCACGAAACTGAATACGGGCACGAAGCTTCACGCGAATTCGAACGGGCGCGGCTTCCGCTTGTCGGTATCGCTTCCACCGGACGTTCACGGCGATCAGGTGGCGGCTTTCCTCGACGGCCGCGAGCTGCCGGCCAATCTCACCTCATCGGCGCAGAAAGGCGTGCTCAGCGCCCGGTTCGCGGATGGGTTGCCCATGCTTTCCGCCAAGAAGCGGCGCGGTAGCGAATGCCGCGCCGAACACTCTCCCACACATCCCGCTCATTTTGCCAGCTAACGGAGGCCGCCCTTGTCTCACGCCACGCATGCCAGTGCCGCGCCCGATGGCGCGCCGACGCCGTCCAATCGGTTTTTCTCCTATCCTGTTGCGAATTGGGCCAACACATCGCCGTTGGCTGAAACCGGAGACGGCGCGCAGATCGCGATCTGCCTCAAGACTGACGACGAGACGCTTCGCCTTCGCCTCCCGATCAGGGATGCGAATTACCTCGCGTCGAGCATCCTCGACTATGTCCGGGACGATGCGCGCGCCTATTTCGATGACCCGCTGAAAGCCGCATGCGCGCAGGCGCTCGCCGCAAAGCTCGGCTACGAACTCCACAACGAGGTGATCTTTCGCCCTCTGGGCGGTGCTTTCGTATCAGCTCCGCTCTGGGAACTTATAGACACTCTGTCGCCGGCGGACCTCGCTGGCTGTCTCCAGAAACATTGCGGCGAAGCGCTCGAGTTCCTCCACGCTCGCCTGGCAAGACACGGTGCGGAAGGAGGGCGTCTCCACCGTAATATGGATCACGCCGTAAACGTCCCCGTCGTGCTCGGCGATGCCACTCGAGAGAAAGAGATTGGTGCCGTCCATGCTGCGTCCCCCAAAGAGCCAGCGCCCAAGATAACGCGCCCTGCGAAGCCGGGCAACAAGACGAGAGGGCGCTGATATGACCGCTCACGCCGCCTGCACGCGGATGCCGTCCGGCATCGCCGTCGACCTGCTCCGCCCCGCGCCCGAGCAGATCGATTTCAACGACCTCGCCGAGGTCCTCTCGCGCATCGACCACACCGGAGGCCGCTGTGCCTCAGGCGTCTATTCGGTCGCGCAGCACTGCGTGATCGGCGCCGACGCCGTTGCCCGCGAAACGGGTTCAGACGCACTTGCGGCCACCTTCCTGTTTCACGCCGCGCATGAGGCCTATCTCGGCCGGACCGCACAGGCCGCCCTTGTGGCCTATGGCGCCTGGTTCGCCGCTGCCGCTCGGCTCGACCAGGAATTCCAGGCCACGATGCCGCGCGAGACAATCGTGCCCGCCGCGCGACGCGCCGCCGAGGCCGCTTTCGACGATCTGAAGTACACGATCCTGTCGACCGTGCATCAGGCCGCTGGCCTTGAATGGCCGCTCTCAGACGCGGCCATGGCGCGGCTGCTCCACGTCGACCGCCGCCTCCACAACACCGAAGCCGTGCAGTTGCTCGGCGAAACGCTCCCGCCAGACGAGCCGACGCTGCGCGTGATGGGCAAGCTCGGCCTCTGGCCGTGGCCCATGGCGGCCGACGAGTACCGCGCCCGCGTCGAGCGCTATGCGCCGCGCGTCGGGCGTCTGCGCGGTCGGCAACGCTCCAGCATCACCCGGTCCGTCCGCGCCTCTGCGGCGGCCTGATCTTTCACTGTCGAGGAACCACGGCCATGAGCCAACCAACCATTCGCAAATTCGATCAGATGATCGGCCTCCTGCACCGCGGGAAGTTCGCCGAAAAATGTGACGACGTGCTGCGCGAGGCCGTCGAAACGCTCGAAGCCCTGCCCGGCGAGAAGGGCAAGGCGAAGATCACGGTCGAGATCGAAATCGCCTACCAGGGCGGTCGCGTCGACGTAACGCCGACCGTGAAATCGAAGCTCCCCGAGGGGGACAAGTTCGGCGCAACGCCGTTCTGGACGCACGAGGGCGGCCTTTCCACCCAGCATCCCAGCCAGATCGACATGTTCGGCGGTCCGCGCGACGCAACAGAGCGCCTGCGCGACCGCGCTTAAGCCACTTAACCCAGACAGGTTTTCCAATGGCAAACGAAATTGAGCTTACCGCCTCCACATCTTTCATCCCCGATGATGCCGCTGGCATTGCGGCGATCGCGGAACTGACAAGACAGGGTTCCGGCTTCAGCGTACTCGACATCAAGACGGATGGCCTCGGCGAAGGTCTGCCGCCGGTCGTGCCGATCACGGTCGACGCCAAGGGCGAGAAGGCTATCGTCGGCAATCTCGCCTCGCAGATCGAGGCTTACCGTCAGCGCCCGGAACGCCGTCGCGGCACGGCCCATGTGACCACGCTGCAATCATTCATTGGTCTCGTGAACTATCACTCCGACGAGCATTCGGCGATCTTCGCCAAGACGACGCTGCCCGATCCAGCGCTCACTGCCGTGATCGACTATCACCAGATGGCGGAGAAACCCGCTTACACCAGACAAGACGTCAAACCCATAGCGGATGCGGCGCAAACTCTGGTGAAGTTCCTGCCCCGCCACCTCCAGCATCGGATCGTCTATAAATTCCCGATCACGGAGGAACTGACCGCCTGGCAGAAGCTCGACGGTGAGCTGATGGGGCAAGGTGAATTCGCTGCCTTCATCGAAGAGCACGCCGCTGAACTGGCCGCGCCGACCGAGGACGAGCGCCAGCAATTCGAGCCGCTGTTCAAAGAACGTTTTGCCTCGCCGAACGAACTGATTGCACTGTCACGCGCTCTCGAAGTCTATGTCGGGGCGAAGGTCCGGAACGCAACGCGCCTGTCGAACGGCGAGCGCGAGATCGTCTTCACCGAAGAGCATCTGAATGCGGCGGGCGAAAAGGTCGATGTTCCCGGCATCTTTATGATTTCGGTTCAGCCCTTTCTTGACAGCGAGTTCATTCGCGTGCCCGCGCGCCTTCGCTACCGGCTGAAGGGCGGCATCAGTTGGGGCTATCAGCTCTATCGCCTCGACGATTATCTGCGCCAGCGTGTGAAGGCCGATCTCGACCTCGCTGTCAAGGAGACTGGCCTGCCCGGCTACGAAGGCACACCCGAACTCGGCTGAGCCTCGGCCGAGCGGCGAACGCCGGCCAGAGGATAACAGGCGCGCGGCCAGCGGGGCGCAGCGCCACTCAAACCAGCGCGTGGCTTACGCCGGGTGGAGAGCAACCCGGCACCTTCCCGAGATTTCGATTTGAGGCGATCATGCCGACCATTTCTGCCCGCAAGTCCGACCTGTCCGGCGCGCTCACGCGGCTGTCCCGCGTCGTCGAAAAGCGCAACACGATCCCGATCCTCTCCAATTTCCTGCTCACCGTCGACCAGGGCAAGCTCACCGTCACCGCGACCGACCTCGACCTCGAGGCGCGCACGACGATCGATTGCTCAGGAGACCTCACCACGCAAGGCGGCTTCACCGTGCCCGCCGGGCCGCTGTCCGACATCGTCCGGAAGCTGCCGGACGGGGACATATCGCTGTCGTGGGACGGGGACAAGGGCCGCGCCACGGTCAAGGCGGGGCGCTCGCGGTTCGAGCTGATGACCCTTCCCGCCGAAGATTTTCCCGAGTTCGGCGCGTCCGAATTCCAGCACAGCTTCACGGCCCAGGCGGACGCGCTCGCCACGATCTTCGACGGCACGTCCTTCGCCATGTCGTCGGAAGAGACACGCTACTATCTGAACGGCGTCTATCTGCACACGATCGACAAGGGCGACGGCGTGAAACTGCGCGGCGTCGCGACCGACGGTCACCGCCTGTCCAGCCGCGACGTTCCGGCTCCGGACGGCGCGTCCGGCATGCCGGGCATCATCGTGCCCCGCAAATGCGTCGGCGAGATCGTGAAACTCGCGAAGGACGTGAAGGAGATTGCGGTCGATATCTCGCCCGCGAAGATCCGGCTCACCTTCGGCACGACCACGCTCACCTCGAAACTCGTCGACGGGTCATTCCCCGATTACCAGCGTGTCATCCCGGCGTCGAATAAGCTCCGCGCTGTGGTCGACAACGAGGCGCTGGCGGCTGCCGCCGACCGCGTGTCGCTCGTCTCGTCCGAGAAGGGCCGGGCGGTGAAGCTCTCGTTTGGCGAGACGCTTCGCATCGAGGCGACGGACCCGGAAAGAGGCTCCGCCGCCGACGAGGTCGACCTCGAAGAGGCTACAGCCAGCCCGGTCGAGATCGGCTTCAACGCCCGGTATCTCGCCGACACGCTCGCGAACCTGCCAAAAGGGGGAGTGTCGATCGCGCTCTCGGACGGCTCCAGCCCGACGCTGTTCCAGCCTGCCGACGACGCCGACAGCCTGCTCGTCCTCATGCCGATGAGGGTCTGAGCGATGAGCCCGAAAGAATTCCTGAAAGTATTTTTCAAGGCTCTTCCAGCCGCGAAATACAACCCACGCAGAGCGTGGGGTTGGGCGATGCTCTGCCGCGAACTCGACAAGCCGTTTGCGTTCGATGTGAACTTCTTGACCGATTCCCAACTCGAAGAAGCGGTCGAGGAAGCACGCTGGCGAGGCCTGCTCACTGATCAGGATTTGAGCGAGGAAGCCCTCTCTCTTCTGCGCCGAGGCGATCTCCCCGCTCTCGAAACGTTGCTTGAGCGGCAACTGCCGAGCGGCCTGAACGGCAAAACCCAGCAAGAGAAATACGAGGCCGCCATGGCCGCGAAACGGGAAAGGGCGTCGGCATGATCACCGCTCTTATCTGGCGCGCGCGCACAGCTTACTGGCTTCGTCGTCTCACTGGCATGCAGCGCCTCGAAGCATGGCGCTACGCCGGTGCGCTTTCCTACGCATTGGCCGAGTTTGAGCCCCGTACAGCCGTAGAAATCGAAATGTCTTATTGGGAGGAGTGACCAATGCGCATCCGCATTCTGGAACTCCGGACCACCGGAGAAGACGAGCGCTTCCACGCGCCCTGCGAAGTGGGCTACGCCGACCTTGTCGCCACCGGCACCGTGCTCGAAAACGAAATCGCCTCGTGGGAAATCGGCCCGTGCGCAAACTACCTCTGCAATCCGGGCCGCTATATCCCGCCGCAGGCGAGCGCCGTACATCACATCCTGAACGAGGACGTGCGCGGGATGGTGTCGTGGGCGGAGCTGCTCGATGAGATCGTGCCACCCGAGCGGCATGGCGCGGTCGCGTTCGCCTCTCACCAGATCTCGTTCACGCGCCGCTGGGCAACGGACGCGATGACCGAGCATACGCCGTGGATCGACACGTACCGCTGCGCGCTGCGTCTCTGGCCTGAGGCTCCGTCCTACCAGAAGCATGCGCTGCGCTACTGGCTGAAGCTCCCCGTTCAGCGCGAGGAGGCCGACAAGCACAAGGCCGGAGCGGCCGCGCTCGTTGTCGCGCATATCCTGCGCCGCATGCTGGACGATCACCCGCTGGAGCATCTCCTGCACCTGACCGGGCTGCCGACGCTTCAGGAGCGGTGCAGGATCCGCTCTCCCTGGCTGAGCAGACGCTGGGCGGCCATCGACGACGAGAGATTCCTGCAATGGGTGGCGGGCGATCCCGCCGCGACTTCCCGCGAGCGCGCCACGGCCGCCTTCCACCTCGCGCGCCTGAAGGGGCGGGCTTCCGACGTCGTCACGCAGAGCGAGGTGGGCAGATGACCGTCTACGTCGACGATATGCACACCACGCCCATGGGGTGCTTTGGCCGCATGAAGATGTCGCACATGATCGCTGACAGCGAGGCCGAACTGCACGAGATGGCCCAGGCCATCGGCGTCGCAAGGCGGTGGTTCCAGGGTGACCACTACGACATCTGCAAGTCGAAGCGCGAGGCGGCGATAGCTCGCGGCGCGCGCCCCATTTCGATGCGCGATTTTGCCACGAAGGCCATGGCTGGTCGACGAGAGAAACGAGCTGATGCGTTGGCGGCGACGTTTTCGACGCTGAGTTTCCCAGAATTCATTGAACGCGAGGCAACATCGTGAACAGGCAGGAAGCGCGCGAGGCGCTGATCGAGCTGGGGCATGCCATAGGCGTGGCTGTAATGATTTTGCGGCCTCACAAGGAACTGATCGAGCAATTCAAGAAAGAACGCCGCGACATGGATGCCTTCGGTTGTTTTGTCGATCCGACGCTCTGGCTCAATCAGGAGCGCCGCGCAACGGAAGCAGTAATGGCGCCGCTTTACGACGCGGCATTGAAGCTGATCGAAACACACGATCAGCAAATGGATGCGGCCAAAACCGCTCTTGCAAAGGTGAAGCCATGAGCATCAACCGCGTCATCCTGCTCGGCAACGTCGGCAAAGATCCGGAAGTCAGGTCGACCACAACCGGAGACCGTGTTGCGACGTTTTCCGTCGCCACATCGGAGCGTTGGACCGACAAGAACACCGGCGAAAAGAGGGAAAGCACTGAGTGGCACACGGTCGTCGTGTTTAACCAGGCGCTGATCAAGGTGATCGACCAGCACCTCACCAAGGGCTCGCGGGTTGCCATCGAGGGCAAGATGAAAACCCGCAAGTGGCAGCACTCAGACGGCACAGACCGCTACACGACGGAAGTCGTGATCGGCCGCTTTGACGGCAGCCTGTCGCTCGAAGGCAAGCCCAGCGGCGCCACGCGCAGCGAGGACGCCTACGGCAGCACCAAGACGCGTGAGAGCTACAGCGGCTCGGCCGGGGGCGGATCGTCAGACCGCCTCGACGACGAAATCCCGTTCTGAGGTGCGATTATGCCGACACCAAAGCAATCTAGGCTGCCGCCATCGCTCCCGCCCAGAGGTTTGAGCCGCGATCAGGCCGCCGAATATATCTGCGTGAGCCCTGCCCTCTTCGACCAGCTCGTGAAGGACGGCCGCATGCCTCGGCCGATGCGGATCAATACCAAGCCCGTCTGGGACCGCGTCGACGTCGATCTTTACTTCTCCGCCATGAAAAGTGAAGACGCCGCTATTGCAGACGACCCGTGGAGCGACTTCGACAGGGCAGCATAGCTGTGGCCACAATCAAATTGCAGTTCGTGACGCGCGACCGAGACCGTCATGGCAATATCCGTTTTTATTTCCGCCGACCGGGCAAGGCGAAGATCCGGTTGCCCGGCGCGCCGGGCTCTGAAGAATTTATGGCGGCTTACAAGGAGGCGCTGGCCGGAGAAAACGGCGCGCCCCGCCAAAAGACGTTCGATTGGCTGTGCCAGCAGTATTACGCTTCCAAGCGGTTCGGCTCGCTCGAGGAGATCACGCGCGTCGTCAAGCGGCGGCACCTCGACAGCGTGAGAGACACAGCTTTCCAGGCTGGCGCTGCGACACGCCGCGTCGGCGACTTGCCGTTCGCTGGAATGACGCGGGAGCGGGTCCGGAAGCTACGCGACATGAAGGAGCGGTCGATGGCGAACCATCGGCTGAAGCACCTTTCGGCGCTGTTCGAATGGGCCGTTAAGGAAGAAATTACCGCCACGAACCCCTGCAAGGGCGTCAGTCGCGTCGAATATGACGAGACGGGCTACTACACCTGGACGGAGCAAGACCTCGACAAATTCGAGCGTCACTGGCCTGTCGGCTCTCGCGAGCGCCTCGCGATGTCGGTCATGCTGTATCTTGGCGTTCGCGTCTCCGACGCGGTAAGAATCGGGCCCAAGGACGAAGCCGCCGATGGCGCGTCGATCACGTTCCCCGTTTATAAAGGCCGCAAGCGCCTCGGCAAGATCCTGACACTGCCTATCCTGCCACCGCTGCGCGAAGCGATCGATGCCTGTAAGGCGGGCGATACCTACCTGTTAACCCAAGCCGGGAAACCGTTCGCGAGCACGAACTCTTTCGGGAATTGGTTCCGCGACGATGTGTGCCGGCCGATCGGCCTGCCTGAGTGCTCGTCACACGGCCTGCGCAAGATCGCCGCGACGAGATGCGCCGAAGCTGGAGCGTCCGAATACGAGATGATGGCGCTGTTCGGCTGGGACGATCCGAAGATGGCGAGGGTGTACACGAAGGCCGCCGCCCAGAAAAAAATGGCCGCGAGCGCGGCTGGCAAAATGCTGGGCTCTGTCTCACCCTCTGTCCCACCAGAGAAAAAACCCAACAAAATCAACGCAAAAATAGCTGGATGGCGCACCCGACAGGACTCGAACCTGTGACCCCTAGATTCGGAATCTAGTACTCTATCCAGCTGAGCTACGGGTGCGTGTGCCAAGGCATACCGGTTCGCAAACCGATATGCAAGCATCTGGCGGGAGCATAGCCGAAGCCCCGCGCCGTCGCAATAAGTCATCTCGGTCGGCGCACGGGCAAAACGTCATGCTGAAAGCGATGGCGCCACTCACACGCCTGTCGATGCCCGCCGATTGGGGTTGGCCGGTCGCCTCGAACCCGCCTATATTCGCCGCATGACAGCCGCCCCATCGCTCGCCGAAACGTCCGTTTCCACCGCCCCAGCCGAAGCCGCCGTGCCACCCGGCAGCCGCGTCTATCTTATCGACGGCTCGGGCTACATCTTCCGTGCCTTCCACGCGCTGCCGCCGCTGACGCGCCCGTCGGACGGGTTGCCGGTCGGCGCGGTGCACGGTTTCTGCAACATGCTCTGGAAGCTGCTTCGCGAGACGAAGGGCGAAAAGGCGCCGACGCATCTCGCGGTGATCTTCGACCACAGCCGCGCGAGCTTCCGCACCGAAATTTCCGCCGCCTACAAGGCGCAGCGCCCCGAGCCGCCAGCCGAACTCGTGCCGCAATTCGCGCTGATCCGCGATGCCGTGCGCGCCTTCAACGTCGCCTGCATCGAGCAGGAGGGCTTCGAGGCCGACGACATCATCGCGGCCTACACCTGCCAGGCGGCGGACGCAGGCGCGGAAGTGGTCATCGTCTCATCCGACAAGGATCTGATGCAGCTCGTCCGCCCCGGCGTGACCATGCTCGACACAATGAAGAACAAGGTGATCGGCGAGGCGGAGGTGATCGAGAAGTTCGGCGTGCCGCCCGCGAAGGTGGTCGACGTGCAGGCGCTTGCGGGCGATTCGGTCGACAACGTGCCGGGCGTGCCGGGCATCGGCATCAAGACGGCGGCGGAACTCATCCGCGAATATGGCGACCTCGAAAACCTGCTCGCCAATGCGCCCCTCATCAAGCAGAAGATGCGGCGCGAGCGGCTCATCGAGTTCGCCGACCAGGCGCGGCTGTCGCGCCGCCTCGTCGAGCTTGGCTGCGACATGCCCGTCGAAAAGCCGCTCGACATCGCCGCCGTCGAAGAGCCGGACCCGCACGCGCTGCTCGAATTCCTGCGCACGATGGAATTCAACTCGCTGACGAAGCGGATTTCCGAGGCGTTCGGCGTTGAGCCGTCCACGGGGGAGATGACGCGGCCATCGCCCGCCGAAGCGGTCGAAGGGGAAACCCCGGATAAAGCGCCCGGCGGCGACACGCCCGCCGACGAAGTGCGCCGCGTGGAAGCGTGGCTGAAGGCGATCCCGTTCGACCGTTCGCTTTACCAGCAGGTGACGGACCTCCAGACGCTCGAAGACTGGATCGCAGCCGCCACCGAGCAAGGGTTCGTCGCCTTCGACACCGAAACGACAGCGCTCGACGCCATGTCCGCGAAGCTCTGCGGCGTGGCGCTGGCGCTCGAACCCGGCCGTGCCTGCTACATCCCGCTTGCGCATCGCGCGGGCGACGGCCTCGACTTTACGGGCGCGGGCGAGATCGCCCAGCTTCCGATGGAAAGCGCCCTGCCCCGCCTGAAAGCGCTCCTCGAAGACGACAGCGTGCTGAAGATCGGCCAGAACATCAAATACGACGCGCTCGTCATGCGCCGCCACGACGATATCCGCGTCACGCCCTATGACGACACCATGCTGATGGCCTATGCCTGCGATCAGGGGCGCGGCGGGCTCGCGGGTTTCGGCATGGACGAATTGTCGAAACGCCATCTCGGACACACGCCCATCGCCTTCACCGATGTTGCGGGCAAGGGCAAGGCACAGTCCACCTTCGACTGCATCGCGGTCGACAAGGCGACGGAATACGCCGCCGAAGACGCCGACGTGACGCTTCGCCTGTGGCACTTGTTCCGCGCGCGCCTCGCCGCCGAGGGCATGGCCGCCGTTTACGCGACGCTCGAACGCCCGATGCCCGCAGTGCTCGGCACCATGGAATTCAACGGCATCAGGGTCGATCGCGCGGTCCTCTCACGCCTTTCCGCCGACTTCGCGCAGAGCCTCGCGCGCCTTGAGGATGAGATCTACGAGCTTGCCGGCCAGCGCTTCAATATCGGCTCGCCGCAGCAGATCGCCGACCTGCTTTTCGGCAAGTTCGGCCTGCCCGGTGCCAAGAAGACCTCCACCGGCAAGTGGAGCACGGGCGCAAAGGTGCTCGAAGACCTGGTATCGAGCGAAGACCTCACCGAAGACCAGCGCCGCTTGCCCGCGAAGCTCCTCGAATGGCGGCAGCTTGCGAAGCTGAAAAGCACCTACACCGACTCGCTGCCGCAGCACATCGACGCCGACACGGGCCGCATCCACACCTGTTTTTCGCTCGCCTCCACCTCGACCGGGCGGCTGTCATCGACCGAGCCGAACCTGCAAAACATCCCCATCCGCACGCGCGAAGGCCGCATGATCCGCTCGGCCTTCATCGCGGAACCGGGCAAGAAGCTCATCTCCGCCGATTACAGCCAGATCGAGCTTCGCGTGCTCGCTCATATGGCCGACATTCCGGCGCTGAAACACGCCTTCGCCGAAGGGCTCGACATCCACGCGATGACGGCGAGCGAGATGTTCGGCGTGCCGGTGAAGGACATGCCGGGCGAGGTGCGCCGCCGCGCGAAGGCCATCAATTTCGGCATCATCTACGGCATTTCAGCGTTCGGCCTGTCGCAGCAGCTCGGCATCCCGCGTCAGGAGGCGGGCGACTACATCGCCAGGTATTTCGAGCGCTTCCCCGGCATCCGCGCCTATATGGATGCAATGCGCTCGAAGGTGCACGAAGACGGCCATGTGGAGACACTGTTCGGCCGCAAGATCCACTTCCCCGAGATCAACACACCGAAGTGGAACATGCGGCAGTTCTTCGAGCGCGCGGCGATCAACGCGCCGATTCAAGGCACCGCCGCCGATATCATCCGCCGCGCGATGGTGCGCGTGCCCGCCGCCCTGGAAAAGGCGGGCGTCCGTGCGAAGATGCTGCTTCAGGTGCACGACGAACTCGTGTTCGAGGCCGACGATGCCGAGGTGGAAGCCACGATCAAGGCCGTGACCCGCGTCATGGAGCGCGCCGCCGAGCCCGCCGTGGCCTTCTCCGTGCCGCTAAAGGTGGACGCCCGCGCCGCGCGGAACTGGGACGAGGCGCATTAGATAACCCTCCGCCGAAGCGGCGCAGGGAAGCTGATCGACAGCGGAAAAATAAAGCGTCGGGCCGCACGCTGTTGGCAAAAGAAGCGAGTTCCGATCTTGCATCGGAATTCGCTTCGAGTTTTTCTCGCCCTACTCGGCGGCCTTCTTCGCCTGCACCTCGGCGGCGAGCTTCTTCAGTTCCTCGCCAAATTTGGGGCCGAGGTCGGAACGCGCGAGCGCAAATGCCACGTTCGCCGTGAGGAAGCCGAGCTTCGAGCCGCAATCGTAGCTCTTGCCACGGAACTTGTAGGCGAAGAACAGTTGATCCTGCATCAGCGTGCGCATCGCGTCGGTAAGCTGGATCTCGTTGCCCGCGCCGCGCTCCTGATATTTCAGGATGTCGAAGATCTCGGGCTGGAGGATGTAGCGGCCCATGATGATGAGGTTCGAGGGCGACGTGCCCTTCGCGGGCTTTTCCACCATCGAATCGATGCGCCACAGACGGTCGCCCTCGACGCCCGCGAGGCCGACAACGCCGTAGGAACTCGTCTCCTCGGGCGCCACCTCTTCCACCGCGATGATGTTGATCTTCGCCTCGGGATATTTTTCCACGAGGCCGTCATAGACCCGGATCATCTGGCCGAGGCAGCTTTCGCCATCGGGCAGCACGATAACGTCGGGCAGAAGCAGCGCGAACGGATCGCGGCCCACGATGTCATGCGCGCACCAGACCGCGTGGCCGAGGCCGAGCGGCTCCTGCTGGCGGGTGAAGCTCGTCGCGCCGGGCTTCGGCAGATGCGTTTCGAGGTTCAGCAGCTCTTCCTGCTTGTTGCGCCGCCTAAGCACTTCTTCCAACTCGAATTGCCGGTCGAAATGATCCTCGATGACGCCTTTATTGCGCCCAGTTACGAAGATGAAATGTTCGATGCCGCCGGTGCGCGCCTCGTCGGCTACGTGCTGGATGATGGGGCGGTCGACCACGGTCAGCATCTCTTTCGGCATCGCCTTCGTGGCGGGGAGAAAGCGCGTGCCGAGACCGGCGACGGGGAAAATGGCCTTGCGGATAGGCTTGCTCATGGGACTTCTCGGTGAGGGTTTGAGCTTATCGACGAAGATTCTCGGGCGCTTCAGCGGTGAGACCGTTCGCGAACGATATAGCGAACGCGCGCCGAGATAGAAGCGCTAATTGCGGCTCCCGCGAGGCACGCTGAGGGAGAATCGATTTGCATAGGGTCGCCGCGCGGCTGGCCGCCGCGCTGATCGCGATGATGACGCTCGCAGGCTTCGGAGGCGCGCGCGCGGAGGAGGCACAGGACACGGCATTCGGCGCCCTGAAGTCGGAGCTTTGGCCCCTGGCGGAACGAGAAGGCATCGCACGCGACACGTTCGACGCGGCTTTCGCGGGCCTCGAACCGGACCCGGAAGTGCTGCGGCTCGCCAACCGCCAGCCCGAATTCACGCTCACCGCGACACAATATCTCGACCGCATCATCACGCCCGCGCGCATCGCCGACGGCAAGGCCGCCTATCTCAAATATGAGGGAAAGCTCAAGGTGCTCGAGCGGCGCTACGGCGTGAGCCGCTTCATTCTCGTCGCGATCTGGGGCGCCGAATCCGATTTCGGCAACAAGCAGGGATCGTGGGCGGTCTTCCGCTCTCTGGCAACGCTCGCCGCAGCCGGACGCCGCGCGGATTTCTGGAAGACGCAAATCGTGGAAGCGCTCAAGATCGTCGAAAACCAGCGCATCTCGCCCGACAAGCTGTCAGGCTCCTGGGCGGGCGCCATGGGCCACACGCAGTTCATACCGTCCACTTACAACAAGTTCGGCATCAGCTTCTCGGGCAGGCCGCGAGGCGACATATGGGACGACCCTGCCGACGCGATGGCCTCCACGGCGAACTACCTCGCCCAATCGGGCTGGCAGCGGCGGCGAACCTGGGGCTACGCGGTCCGCTTGCCGGATGGCTTCGCGCCGACCGACGCACAGGAAGCCAGGCCCATCGCAACTTGGCGCAAGCTCGGCGTGGCGCGCGAAACGGGTGAGCCTTTCCCGAAGCCGGGTGAAACCGCGCGCCTCTTCCTGCCGGAGAAAACAAATCCGTTCACGGGCGAAAAAGCCAACACATTGGCATTTCTCACTGTCGCGAACTTCGATGTCATTAAGACATACAACAATTCGGATCTGTATGCTCTCGCGGTAGGGCTGCTCGCCGATCGACTGGCCGCCGAGCTTTCATCGCGATAGACGGGCGATAAGCGAAAGCCCGGGTTCTGGCGTAGGGAAGCGCGCTTTCCCTGAGACAGGTGGAAAAAGGTGTGCGGCCACGGTGCAGGCTTGATCCTGACACATTCCCGCATAAAACAAGGCCGTGAGGCAAAATGGGGTGGAGTTTAGTCTTTGGCGCGTTCAGCGAGGATAATCAGATGACCTCGATATCCCGCGCCCTGGCGTTATTGGTCGCCATCGTCTTCGCCCTCGCCGCAGGGGGCGGAATCGTCCTTGCGCAGACACCGAACCCTCTCTCGTCGAGCTACGTGACACCCTTTCCGCTGACGGATCGATATCTGGTCCGCATTATCGGCGACTGGCTCGGGCCGGGCCTCACAAACGGCCTTCAGGACGCTTTCAAGCAGGATGCATCGGTACAGATTCAGGATGCGTCGAAATCGAATTACGGCCTCGCGCGAACGGAGCAGATCGGCCTCTTTGCCGACATCGACAAGCTGGTCGCGTCGACACCCCCCGTCAATGTCGCGGTGATCATGCTCGGCGTGAATGACGTTATCTCCATGAAAGCGCCGACAGGTACAGGACGACTTCAGCCCGGCACCGCCGAATGGAAGGATGTCTACGGTCGGGAAGCCGAAAAGCTCATTCGCAAGCTGAAGGCCGCCAACATAGCGGTTTACTGGCTCGGCCTTCCCGTCATGGCGAATAGCCAGAGAAACGAAGCGGTTGCTGCCATGAACGACGCGGTACGCCAGTCGGCTTACGTCAATGGCGCAAAATTCATCGAAACGAGCGCGGGCTTTACCGATCAATCCGGGGCCTACACGGCTTATGGCCCCGACCTTAGCGGCCAGACGAAACGTCTGCGCGAAGGCGACGGCGTGGGCTTTACGGCGGCAGGCAGCCGCAAGCTCGCCAATTACGTGGAAATCGTGCTCAGGCGCGATCTTGCCCAGGCGAAGGCGCAGCGCAACATCCCGCTCGCGGGCGACGAGGAAGAACAGGCACGGGTGGTTCCGGGTGCAAGCCGCTCTGCAAAGGGTGCTGGCGGCAAATCCGTCTGGACGACGGAAACGGATGCAAGGCCCGACGGGCCGGCCGCCGGTACAGGGACGGAAACGAAAGCTGCTTCAGCAAAAGACAATGGTCCGGCAGCGGGGCCAGACACCGCGCCGGCTGGCGCCGGCGACGAACCCCGCGAGCATGCCGCCTTCGCCGGTTCCTCCGGCTTTCAGGGCGGTGAACTGATCTTCGGCGACCTCGGCGACGGCATGACGGCCATTGCTGCCATATCGCCTGTCGGTGAATTCTCGATGCGGGAGATCCAGCGGCAGACGCCCCTCGCCGACCGCCTGTATTTCAAGGTTCTGAGCCGTGGCGATGCCTTGCCATCGAAAGAAGGGCGAGCCGATGATTTCACGTGGCGCGAGGATAGCGCCACGTCGCAGCAGTAATTCCACTTCGTGTTGTCAGATGTCGTCGAGTAAGTGCGCCGGAGTCTTCATGCAGGGAAGTCAACGACCCGATCGGCGCTTCTGTTGGAAGCGATTGCTGCCCGCATTGGGACTGGCAGCCCTCCCGCTTCTGGGCGGATGCCTGCCCGGCATGGGATGGGGCGACGATACGGGCCGTGCGCCTCTCGCGGAAGACAACGACGGATCACCCGCGCTGAACCGGTCCTACAAGACGAACTTCCTGTCGTTCCAGTCTCCGTCTTCTGCCGGATCGCACCCCGCTCCGACGCTCATGCCCGACAGCGGACCGTCGCTCTTCGCGTTCTCCACCTTCGAAGCGCGACGCCCCTCCCCTTCGGACGCCTCGCTCGCGCTTGCCCTCGACACGACAGAGGCTTACGAGCCGCAGGCCATCACCGCCGCCGAAGCATTGCAGAACTTTTACGGCGCACTCACAAAGTTGAACGCCGGGAGGCGTTCGGGCGCCGCGAAGATCGTCCATCTCGGTGGAGACGAAATCGTGGACGACCGTTTCGCTGGCGCTCTCAGGGAGCATCTCACAAGCCGCTTCGGCAACGCCGGGCGTGGCCTCATGCTGCCCGGCCTCTATCCCGTTCGGGGGATGAAGATCGATCGCGGCGGCGCGTGGTCGCTTGCCAGCGCGGCGAGCAGCGCGTCCGGTCCGTTCGGCCTGTCCGGCGTGCGTGTGACCTCGGCCGCCTCCGATGCATGGCTGCGGTTCACCTCCGCGGAAACCGCCTTCGACTGGGTCGAAGCCTCTTTCATGACAGGGCCTCAGCAGGGCACCGTCGCCATCAGCGTCGATGGAGAGATGAAGCTCGTCCCGACGCGGGCGCCGAACGTGAGCCAGACCTCGATACGCATCATGGCGAAGGCGCGCGAAGTCACGATCCGCCCGCGCGGCGACGGCGAAGTGACGATGCTGTCGCTGACAACCGGCACGCAAACGCCAGGCATCGTTTATTCGAATGCCGGTGTCCCCGGCGCGACCGCGATGACGCTCGGCAAATGGTCCCGCGACTTCGCTGCGAATGACCTCAAGAAGCTTGATCCGGATCTCGTGATCCTGAGTTTCGGAAAGAAGGAAGGCTTCGATGACGATCTCGACATTCGCGATTATGAGGCCCGCCTCAGGCTGACGGTGGAGCAGATCAAGAGCGCCGTGCCAGGTGCGTCGCTCCTTTTGATCGGGCCACCCGACGCGGCGCGGCTGCCGACCTTTTCCGGTTCCGGCGGCGCGCAGGTCTGCCGCGCCCTCAATCCGCAGGAAATCGCCGGCTACACGCGCCTTCTCGGCCGCGGCAACGAGCGCCTCGGCCGCTGGCACGCACCGCCGCGCCTCGAAGCGGTCCGCTCCGCCATCCGGCGCACGGCAGCAGCAAGCGGGGCCTTTTATTGGGATTGGGCGAAATACATGGGCGGCCACTGCTCGATCCATGCATGGACGACTGTCAACCCGCCATTGGCCGCCCCCGACCATTTCACGCTGACGGAGGCCGGAAATCTGCGTTCTGCGCGCGCATTGTTCGCGGAACTGATGGCGGGCTTCGACGGGTATCAGCGCCTCGCCGCCGCGAAAGCCGCGCCGACGCCACAGGCTGCAACCCTTGTCATCGCCGCGCCTCCGAAGGCCGCCGCCAAGAAACGCCGCTAGAGCGTATCAGGCCGGTTTACTGCATGGCCGAATAGCGGCAATTCCCTCCTTGATTGAACCGGGATTCGAGATGCGGGCCAGGGGAAGCCGGCATTGACGCCACGTTCCTCTTTCGAACGATCTGCGTCAGCGTGAGTTGCGCGACTGGCGGCGCGGGCAAGAGGGCGGCCGCAGCCCGCTTTGATGACGCCTTCCAGCGTTTACGACGCGCGACGCCCCCCGCGCGAGGGGCCGGAGGAGCTGGTCTCAAACTGGCCCTGAAAAAGGAAGCCCCGCCCCCCGCGCGAGGGCCGGAGGGGGAGCATTCGTTCGCCAGCATTCCGATGCGAATCGGCAAGGACCCAGGCATCGAGACTCTAGAGATCGACTGCCAACCCGCCCTACCGCTCCGACTAGAGGATCAACGAAGAAGCCTACACATCACGATCCGACGAAAGCGGCTCTCAAGAAGCCGTTTGTCCCATCCGCTCCCGTTTCCAGAACTTCAGGCACGGCTGGGGTGAAGCCGATGCCGCTTACCGGGCGACGGGCTCGTCGCACGGGCAAGATGGGCGGCGACGGCAAGCGCAGCCTCGTGCCGGCATCGCGATTTCATCCGGGAGCACCTCAACCGGGCGCCGCACGTTTCGCCGCAAGCAAAGAAGCAGGTCGAGACCAGAAACATAAAGCGTCGGGCCACATCCGATTTGCGGCAGGATGCAGCAAGGGCTGTGGCGCGCTGCGTTATCGCGAGATCCCGACCCTCAAAGGCGGCGGTCGCACGACAAGCTTACGCTCGCCAACGACCAAGAAGGCCGCTTTGGGCTCCGTCAAGTGGAGCGAATGCGACTTCTGAGCCCCGGTTGCTCCGAGCTTTCAATCAAAGGTCAAATTCAAAAGCTGCACCAGAAGCATGGTTTGCCGATGGTCCTTTTGATCCCGACACGCGCAAGCGTGCTGCAAACGGATGCAATTGTCGGAATCGGACAACTAGATGTCGCCGCGGCTCGCTACGATGCGAAGGCGCGTCGAAGCTGGCTTGCTCGCATCGACGATCTCCGGAAGTCTCACCGACTCCTGCTTGACAACGCCGGTCTTGGCCCTGACGCTCCAGTTCCAGAGCGCCTCCGCCGGGATGGGCAGGACGAGAAACCAGTGCTCGATGATGCCGAGCACCAGGATCACGATCGAAAATGTCAGCGCGAGCGCGTCAAAGGGCGAATGCTGCATCTCGACCGCCTTGTGCACAAGGATGGCCGCGAAAACGGTCGATACGGTGATCGAAACCGGGAACAGAAGGTTCATCGGCTTCTTGCGCAGGTAGGAGCTTAGATAGCGCAGATGCTCGGGGAAGAAGTGATCGTTGAGATTGCGGACACCGAGGACGGCGTTCACCTTCGCGCTCGCATGCATGAGCCAGATCACCGTATACGTCCAGGACCCGATGTGATTCGTGCCGTTGAGCGTTGCGAAGCAAACGGCAACACCGAGAAGCGCCGCGCTAGCCTCGTGATAAAGGCAAGTTTCGGCGGCATGCCACATGTGCCTTGAGCCGGAGCAGCCCGGAGGACAGGCGGTCTTGCGCGGTCCGGTGATGACGCCGGTGTAGAACGTCAGTTGCGTCCACGCCCAGGCGAGAAGACCGCAGGTAAAGCTGACATAGGCTGCCAGAACCGTCTGGCTCTGGCTGGAGACGTGCAGACCGTAGAGCGAGCCCAGCAGCACGAGCGTTCCGCCGAGCACGCTCCATTTGTAGGTGTGTTTTGGCAGATTGTTGAGATACAGAACAGCGCCAGTGCTGAACCACCAGACAAAGAGAACGTAGAGGGTCGGAAGCCCGTAATGTATCAATGCCCTACCCTCGCTAGCTCGCCGTTCGCGACCGCACTGCCCGCGGCGCGCCAGGCGCCCTGAAAGGCAGCCGCGCGACAACCGCGCGCAAGGACAAAGCTGGCTTCCCCGATGAGCGCGATATTTCTCTCAGCGGCAAGCGCCGCGACGCGTCTGATGCATTTATGACAAATAGAGGCTCCCGATCCTTGATATCAATCAAGTCCGCGCGCCCGGGCTCGCCGACGCCGGGGTGTGCCCGCTTCTGCGCTGCAAGAACACGCCCGTTGCTCTGAGGCAGCAGCACCCGCACCGCCCTGGAACGGCGCTGTGTTGCGAAGAAATCAAGGGCCTTGACGCCTTCCATGCTCTGTGGGCAAGGCGAGCCGCAAGCCATCGCTGTTCTTCCGACAGCGTTCAAAAATCCCGGATCGGCATGCACGCCAAAAATCTGCACGACCCCGCGAGAGCCCCCTTCTGCTCGAACCCGCATCATCGAGGCACGCTCGTATCGGGAAGGAGTTGCGCGAAGGTTTCGGCGTTCTTCTGACCGTAGGCGGCAAGCTCCACCGTTTCACCGGTCGATGGGTCGGTCAGCGTCAGCCTGCCATCGCTCCACTGCGTGACGACGAACGGCGCGTCTGGCCCGGCCTTGGATCGCGCCTGACGCACCTGGCGAAGAATGCGCATCGCCGTCGCCATGAATGAATTCTTTTCGCGGTCGAGGATCTGGAAGGGCTCGGTTGCTCCCTGATCGAATACCGCGATCCCCCCGGAAGGCGCGTCTCGGAAGATGACGGCCCGCGAAACGACGGGGCGGCGCGAAGCATCCGCCACGCCGCCGCCGAACCTATCGACGACGCTTGAGCCGATGACGATAACGAGGAGAGCGGCGACTGCCGCGCTTCCCAGAAGCAGCGCTTTGTTCACACCCTTGAACATACCGGTGCGTTTCCAATTCGATTACGCTGCCTCGGCAGCGGGCTGACCGGGGTCAGTCACCTTTTTTTCCGCATCCTGCTGATCGGTTGCAGCCTGCGTCTCTTTATTTTCATTCTCATCTACGCTCTGCGCCGCAAACGGTGCAAGAGCCTGTTTGAGAATTTCGGCAACCTTTTCCGGCTCCGCTACCGAACGGAGCATCGGCTGCGTCGGAGAAACGCGCCATGGCCGCGTATGAGGCCACAAGATGAGATAGGCGATGCGGTCCTTGCCGCTCGTTTCGAAAGCGATATCCGCGCAGCCGTTCGAATGCCTGTTCATGGCGACGTTCTTGACGAAGCGGAGCGGCACATTCACGGCCTTCGTCAACGCGATCCCGTAACGCAACACCACGCGCCGCGTCGTGATCGTGTAGATCGTCGTCTTGGCGAGAAGGATCGACCAGATCACCGCTATCGAGACCAGGATGCCGTTCAGCAAAGCGAGAAAGGCAGCGAGTTCGTACGCTTCCGATACGGGCTTGCCGTCGAGCGCTGTGGCAACGACCCTCCACGCGATCAAAAGCGCGAAATAGAGCGTGATCGTGCGCACATGGCAGAGATGAACGGCCAGGGACCGCCATTTAGGCGATCCCTGCCAAAGGATTTTTTCATCCTCGGGAAGCCGGTACGGGAGACCCCGTATCGGCTCGTAGTCGTATTCACTCATAAAAGAGGCTCCTGACGAGCCGGCGTAGCGTACAAGATGCCGCCCGCATAGTACGCGGCGACCTTGTCTTCCTCGAGTCGCGTCACGCGATCCGGGTTGGCGAGCTTCGGCGCATCTTCGATCTGGGCGCCGAGGATCGATTCGAGAACGACCTTGCCCTTGCCCTGGTCGACCTTGGCGAGCGTGATCGGAACGAGAACATTCCGGCCCTTCGGCGTCGTAACTTCGAGATAGCGGATGATGACTTCCGAGCGATCGAGCCACGCATCGCGGATCTTGCCGGCCTTGACGCCATCGGCGCCATAAACCGTGAACCCGCGGGGGTCGCGGTCATGCTCGTCGACCGCATAATCGGTGGCGACGCGCAGGGGAGCGATGCGGGTCAGACCGTCATAGGTCAGATCCGGTACGTCCTGACGCTGCACCCACGAAGCCGGGCCGACGCCGTCGATCAACGGATTGCCGGTCGGAATGAGCGGCGAGCCGGGATGATTGGTCGCGGGCTTGGCCTTGATCTCACGCTCGGGCTTGTAGGGCTGAGGAGAGGTCGTCGTGCCGCCATGGAAAAGACGGAAGATCTTCTTGTCCGGGATCGTGAGATAGCCGTCGTTCTGCGGCTTGCCCGTCGATTCGTTGATCAGGGGATACCCCTCACGCCGGTCTTCACGGCGCAGGTAAAGGATCAGGAGCGCGAAGAAGATCCAGAACGCGTACAACGTCACCTGGGCGACGTCGAGATGTGATGTCAGTGCGCCGGTTGGCATTAAAACCTCCAAAGTTTTTTCTCAACCCGGATAATCAGCTAGGCCGAATTGCGGCGGCTTTTGCCTTGATGTATCACCCGCTGTGCGCACGAGGGGGCCGATGGCCACGAGCGTCGCGAACAACAGGGCAATTTCGATATGATAGACAATGAGGTAACTTGTGTCTGTGCGCATTAGCGCCTCACCCAGGCTACCGTTCGCCGCAAGGGTCGCGCTAATGTCACGGATGGCACCGCCGAGTGCAATTCCGCCTCCTGTCGCAGAGGCACCGACTGCACCCCACGCACCAAGCGCTAAACCGGCCTGAGAGGCTTTTGCAAGCTCCATTGCGGCCGTCAGAGTGCCTGCGGCAAAAAAGCCGCTGCCAAACCCCAGCGCCACGACGCCCACCTCGAACAGGAGGCGTTCGCCGACGGGCGCGGAAAAGACGAACGCAGCCAGCGCCGCGAGGCCGACCATCACGCCTTGCGCGGCGAGCCGGTGCGGATTGACACCCCTGTCGAGGCGGCGCGCGGCAATGGCGAGCGAAATGAGCGCGCCCAGCGCGAAAAAGGCCGTCAGCGCCGTCGTCTGCGACACCGTCATCCCGAGAACCTGACCGCCATATGGCTCGATCAGGATATCTTGCATGCTGAAGCCGACCGTGCCGAGCCCCAGGCCCACAAATATGCGCTTCCAGTTGCCGGTCGCCATGAACGTGCGCCACGCTTCGCCGAAATCGGGTTTGGGCTCGTGTTCGACGAGGCGGCGCGGCCTGCGCGGCTCCTGCTTCCACAATGCGACAATATTCAGCACCATGGTCGCGAGCGCTGTGCCCTGGATCACCTCGATAAGCCGCATCTGGCTGAAATTCGTGAGCAGATCGCCCAGAAGCAGCGCGCTCACGCTCATGCCGATCAGCAGCATGACATAGAGGAACGCGACGACTCGCGGCCGCTTCTCGGCGGGCGACAAGTCCATCGCGAGCGCGAGTCCGGCCGTCTGGGTCGTGTGCATGCCCGCGCCGACGAGCAGGAAGGCGAGCGCGGCCGCGAACTGACCGAGGATCGGCGGCCCTTGCGTATCGCCCGACAGGAGGATCAGAGCAAAAGGCATGATGGCGAGGCCGCCGAACTGGATCAGCGTGCCGAACCAGATGTAAGGCACACGCTTCCAGCCGAGGAGCGAGCGGTGCGTGTCGGACTTGAAGCCCAGGAGAGCGCGGAACGGTGCGAAAACGAGCGGGATCGCGATCATCAGGGCGACAAGCCACGCGGGCACGCCGAGATCGAGGATCATCACGCGGTTCAGCGTGCCGTTGACGAGCACCAGAGCCATGCCGACCGTCACCTGAAACAGGGAGAGGCGCAGCAGCCGGTGCAGTGGAAATTGCGGCGTCGCCGCGTCGGCAAAAGGCAGAAACTTCGGCCCGAGGCCCTTCAGGAACAGGAAAGCGGCGCTTGGATGTGAGGTTGCTGGCGGCGACGCCTTGGGTTCGGTTGCCTTCTGCGAGCCGGAAGGCTTCGACGGGTTTGCGGTGGAAACCGAAATCGGCGGAATATCGGTTGCTTTGTCGCCCCCTGAAGTCAGGGTGGCGTTAGCGGGCTGCGGCGCGGCGTAAGCTGTCGAATCGGACACGGCAGCTGTTTCGTCCGGCGTCTCCTTCGGAGTGCCGGGCGCGCCCACCTGCCTATGACCTCCGACATCCGTCACGCGGCGACCAACTCCATGGCGTGCGAGGTGTAGAACCCGTTCACGATCCGCTCCGAGCGACCCTGTGTGAAGCCCGCGAGGCGGCTATCCTTCGTGATCATCCCTGAAAGTCTGGTTTCCGCAATAGGTTCGATGGCCGGCGACCGATCCGAACGGGGGAAAAGCTTGCCCGCGCTGTGCATGACGGAGAGCGCGAATGTCTTTGGCGCGAAGGTGAAAAGCACCTGCCGATCTGCAAGCGAGGCGAGACCCGAAAGCGCGCTTACGAGGTCGTCCGCCTTGTAGTGAATGAGCGAATCCATCGCGACGCAGAAATCGTAGCGACCGCGCGAAGCGTCCAGCATATCGCCGGAATGGAATTCGATTCGGTCGGCGACATCTTCCGGCATGCGCTCCTGAGCGATGCCGACGAGCGTCGGGGAGAGATCCACCGCCACCACATGCGCGCCGCGACGCGCCGCTTCCACCGAGAGAAGCCCGGTGCCGCAACCGGCGTCGAGAAGACGCGCGCCTGTCAGGTCGTCGGGAAGCCAGCTCATGAGCGTCGCGCGCATGCGGTCGCGGCCCGCGCGCACCGTCGCGCGCACGCCGCTGACAGGGGCATCGGTCGTCAGTTTCGCCCACGCATCCGCCGCAGTCCTGTCGAAATAGGTTTTGAGGTCGTGGCGGCGATCGAGGTAGGACTGCGTCGTCATCAGTTGAATCCCAGGAATTCGAAAATATCGCGGTCTTTCATCGGCGTGGCCTCCAGCGGCTCGGCGCCGTCCCACATCGCCTGCGCAAGCTTCAGATATTCCGACTGCGCGCGTTCCACATCCTCCGACGGGTCCATCTCGAACAGGGTCTTCTTCTTGAGACGCGAAAGGCGGATGCAGTCGAGGTCGGGGACGTGTGCCATGCGCTTCAGACCGATAGCGGCATTGAAGCGGTCGATCTCGTCGGTGGCGCGGCTGCGGTTCGCCACAACGCCGCCAAGACGCACGCGGTAGTTCTTCGATTTCGCCTGAATGGCCGCGACGATGCGGTTCATCGCGAAAATCGAATCGAAGTCGTTCGCCGTCACGATCAGCGCGCGCTCGGCATATTGCAGCGGTGCCGCGAAGCCGCCGCATACCACGTCGCCCAGCACGTCGAACACCACGACATCGGTCTCGTCGAGCAGATGATGCTCCTTCATGAGCTTCACCGTCTGCCCCACGACATAGCCGCCGCAGCCTGTGCCCGCCGGCGGTCCGCCCGCCTCGACGCACATGACGCCGTTATAGCCCTCGAACATGTAGTCCTCGGGACGAAGCTCCTCGGTGTGGAAGTTCACCGTTTCGAGCACGTCGATGACCGTCGGAATCATGCTCTTCGTGAGCGTGAACGTGCTGTCGTGCTTCGGATCGCAGCCGATCTGGAGCACGCGCTTGCCGAGCTTCGAGAACGCGACCGACAGGTTCGACGACGTCGTGCTCTTGCCGATGCCGCCCTTGCCGTAGACTGCGAAAACCTTGGCATTCCCGATCTTCATGTTCGGATCGAGATGCACCTGCATGCTGCCTTCGCCGTCGCCTTCGTCCTGGCCTGCGGCGCCCTTGGCGCGATATTGCGGGATCGGCTGCGCCGGTATGCGCGTGTACATGCTCATGCGGCTTCCTCTACCATGCCAACCCCTTCTATCTGGTCTTCGAGTTCCTCGGACGCCTTGCGAAGAGCGTCGAGCGTCTCGTCGTCCGGCTTCCAGTAGTTGCGTTCGTAAGCTTCGTTCAGACGGTTCACCATGCGCGCGGTCGCTGTCGGGTTCAAGGCCGCGAGCCGCTTGCGCATCGTTTCGTCAAGCACATAGGTCTGCGTGAGGCGCTGATAGACCCATGGATCGACCTGCCCTGTCGTCGCCGACCAGCCCATCGTGTTGGTGACGGTCGCCTCGATCTGGCGCACGCCCTCATAGCCGTGCTCCAGCATGCCTTCATACCATTTCGGGTTGAGCGCCCGTGTGCGCGTCTCAAGCGAAACCTGCTCGGAAAGCGTGCGCACCTTGCCCTCGCCGCGCGTCTGGTCGCTGATATAGACGGGCAGATCCTTGCCACCTTTCGCGCGCTTGACCGACCGCGTGATGCCGCCCAGCGTATCGAAATACTGGTCGATGGTGGTCACGCCGAGATCGACCGAATCGAGGTTCTGATAGGCGAGATCGACGTCCGCGAGCATCGTCTTCAGGAGCGCGGGCTGCGCCATCGGCTTGCCCTGCCGTCCGTAGGCGAACGACTTGCGGCGGCTGTAGGTCTCGGCCAGTTCGTCCTCGTCCTGCCATGCGCCCGAGTCGACGAGCAGGTTGACGTTCGCGCCGTAAGCGCCGTCTCCGTTCGAGAAAACGCGAAGCGAGGCCGTTTCCATGTCGCAGTTTTGCGACGTCTGATAGGCGAGCGCGTGTTTGCGGATGAAGTTCCTGTCGAGCGGCTCGTCCGCGATGGCGGCCTCGTAGGACGCTTCCGCGAGCAGCTTCATCTGCAAGGGCAGGAGGTCGCGGAAGATGCCCGACATGGTCATCACCACGTCGATGCGCGGGCGGCCGAGTTCTTCGAGCGGCACGAGCGAGGCACCGCACACGCGGCCATAGCTGTCAAGACGCGGGCGCGCGCCCATGAGCGCCAGCGCCTGCGCGATCGGCTCGCCTTCCGTCTTGAGGTTGTCGGTGCCCCAGAGCACGAACGCGACCGATTCGGGCAGCGCGTTGCCTTCCGCCATATGGCGGTCGAGGAGCCGCGCCGCCTGCTTCTCGCCTTCCTTCATCGCGAACACGCTCGGGATGCGGAAGGGGTCGAAGCCGTGGATGTTACGGCCGGTTGGCAGGATGTCGGGATTGCGGATGATGTCGCCGCCCGCGACGGGGCGGATGTAGCGGGCGTCGAGCGCGCGCACGATGGCGGGCAGTTCCGCGTCCTCGCCGAGGTGGTTGTACATCTCCGCGAGCTTGGCGAGCTTGGCGATATTCTGCTCGGAGCGTTCGAGCCCCGCGCGCTTCAGCGCCTCCTCCGGCGACTGGCCACCCGCTACGGCGCGGATCAGATCGTGAGGCGGGCTGAAACCGTCGAGCGCCTCGGCGGCGAAGGCGAGAAGGTCGCGCCGCTCGTCGTCGGTCGCCGGCTTTCCAACCACGTGGAGGCCATGCGGGATCAGCGTCTCTTCAAGCTCAATCACGGCATTGATGAGCGCCGCCACCTTGCCTTCGACCTCGGCCGCAGGCCATTGCGGCTCGGCTTCGGCGAGATCGACGGCGGAAGCCTGCGCCTGAATGAGCGCGGCGAGTGCTTCCTTCTCGGCGTCGACCGTCTCGGGGGTGAACTCGCGCCAGCGCTGCACCGAAGCCTTGAGGTCGAGCAGCCCGCGATAAAGCCCCGCCTGCGTGACGGGCGGCGTCAGATAGCTGACGACCGTCGCCGCACTGCGGCGCTTCGCGAGCGTGCCTTCCGACGGGTTGTTCGCCGCATAGAGATAGAAGTTCGGCAGGTCGCCAATGAGCCGGTCCGGCCAGCAGTCGCCCGAGAGGCCGGTTTGCTTGCCCGGCATGAATTCGAGCGCGCCATGGGTGCCGAAATGCAGCAGCGCGTGCACGCCGAAATCGTCACGCAGCCAGCGGTAGAACGCCGAGAAGGCATGCGTCGGCGCGAAACCGCGCTCGAACAGCAAGCGCATCGGATCGCCTTCATAGCCCATCGCGGGCTGGATGCCGACGAACACATTGCCGAACGTCTCGCCGAGCACGAACACCGTCGCGCCATCGGTCTGCTGGCGGCCGGGAGCGGCGCCCCACGCCTTTTCGATCTGCGGCAGCCACTTCTCGGCGCGAATGTAATCGTTAACCGGGATGCGGGCCAGCACGTTGGCGGGCGTGCCGTAACGGGCCGAATTGCCGCCGATCACGCGTTCACGCAGCGCATCGACGGACTCGGGCAGCTCGACGGTGTAGCCTTCCGCCTTCAGCCGTTGAAGCGTGTTGTAGAGCGACTCGAACACCGCAAGCGACATCGCCGTGCCGATGTTGCCAGCATTCGGCGGGAAACAGAACATCACGACGCCGAGCTTTCGCTCCGCGCGCGCGCTCTTCCGAAGCTGGATCAGACGCTCGACACGCGAAGAGATCATATCGGCGCGTTCGACGCAGGAATGCATGTCGCGGGCGGTCGAGGCCGGGAAGACGCAGCCGAGTTCGCAGCCGGGGCAAGGCGCGTCGGTGCAGTCGGATCGGCCGCCGAACACCGCCGGACCCGTGGCGCCGTCAAGTTCGGGGATCGCCACCATCATAGTGCTTTCCACGGGCATAAGCCCGCGAACGTCGCCCGCCCATTGCTGAAGCGTCTGGAATTCGACCGGCTGGACGGAGATATAAGGGACGTCGAGCCTCGCAAGAATTTCCTGCGCGCCCTTGGCGTCATTATAGGCCGGACCACCGACGAGCGAGAAGCCGGTGAGCGAGACGAGCGCGTCGATCTTCGACCTGCCGTTCTCGATGAAATAACGCTCGATCGCCTCGCGCGCGTCGAGGCCGCTCGCGAAGACGGGAATCACGTTCAAGCCCCGCTTCTCCAGCGTCTCGATCATGCCGTCATAATGGAGCGAATTGCCCGCGAGCACGTAGGAACGCATGACGAGCACGCCGACCGTGCCCTTGTCGCTGCCCTTTGCGTGCGGCAGTTCGTCGATGCTGTGCCCGACGCGATTTTTAAGCGTCGGGTGATAAACGCCGACCTCGGGATATTCCACCGGCTCGGCCGCGCTGATCTTGCCGCGCAGAGCCTGGCGCGGGCCGCTCGCATAGCGGTTCACAAGATAGCGAACCATGTGCGCAATATTGTCGTCGGAACCGGCGAGCCAGTATTGCAGCGTGAGGAAGTAGGCGCGCACGTCCTGCGCGGCGCCGGGGATGAAGCGCAGGATCTTCGGCAGGCGGCGCAGCATGGCCATCTGCTTGGCGCCGGCGTTCGCCGGTTGGCTCTCGCCTTCCTTCTTCTTCGGCTTCAGCTTCTTCAAAAGCGACAGGACGCCCTTGTCCGAGCCGTCCATGTTGAAGCCGCCCATCTTGGTGACGCGCGCGACTTCGCTCGCCGACATGCAGGCAATCATGGCGTCGCAATGGTCGCGGCGCGCTTCGAGCGCGGGCAGCACCGCCTTGATGTGCTCCTCGATGAACAGCATCGTGGTGAGGATGATGTCGCCCTCGCGGATGTCGTCGAGGCACTCGTCGAGAAGCTCGGGGTTCTGACCCCACTCGCTCGCGGCGTGAAGCGTGATGCGAAGGCCCGGCAGTTCGTCTGCCAGCGTCTCCTTGGCACGCTCGACGGCGCTCGCCAGATGGCTGTCGAGCGTTACAATGACGAAGCGCACGGGTGTGCTGCTAGCGGCTGAAGTGCGCTTTTGCATCGTAAAGTGTCTCTACCGTAATGTTCGAGATGCCTTTTTCGGCGGCGTAGCGCTCGGTGTTCCGTTTCGCCTTGCCGCGAACGAAGAAAGGAATTTTGCGAAGCTCGGCCTCGGCGTCGGCGAGCCACACCGGCGCTGCGGCCGTGCCGGAGCTTTCCGCGGGCCGCGCGGCCACCGCAACTGCGGCCGCCTGAGCCGTGGCGGCCGCAGCCTCTCGCGCGACGGGCGCTTCCTTCGGGGCTTGCGGCGCAGCGCCGAGATGCGAGGGGGCCTCCTGAAACTCGAAATCCTCGCGGAACATGCGAAGCAGATGCTCTTCGAGGCCCATCATGAGCGGATGCACCCACGTGTCGAACAGCACGTTCGCGCCCTCGAAACCCATCTGCGGCGAATAGCGCGCCGGGAAATCCTGAACGTGGACAGGCGCGGAGATGACGGCGCAAGGGATGCCGAGGCGCTTGGCGACATGCCGCTCCATCTGCGTGCCGAGCACGAGTTCCGGATTGGAGTCGCGGACTGCCGATTCGACTTCGAGGTAATCGTCGGTGATCAGCGGCTGAACCCCGTATTCGGCGGCGGCGGCGCGGATCTCGCGGGCAAATTCGCGGCTGTAGGTGCCGAGGCCGACGACCTGGAAACCAAGTTCCTTCGAGGCCACGCGGGCGGCGGCGAGCGCATGCGTCGCGTCGCCGAAGATGAAGACGCGCTTGCCGGTAAGGTACGTCGAGTCGACCGAACGGGAGTACCACGGCAGCCGCGTACGCTCCGTCACGTCTGCGGACACGCCGGCGACTTGGGCGACCTCGGCGATGAAGGCACGCGTCGCGGTGACGCCGATGGGCACGGTCTTCGTATAGGGCTGCTTGAAAGCGCGCTCCAGCCACTGCGCGGTCGACAGCGCGTGTTCGGGATAGAGCACGACGTTGAAATCCGCGTCGGGAATGCGCTGGATGTCGGCGGGCGAGGCTCCTAGCGGCGCTACCACGTTGACGCCGATGCCCATGCTGTCGAGAAGGCGCGTGATTTCGAGGATGTCGTCGCGATGGCGGAAGCCGAGAGCGGTCGGGCCGAGGAGATTCGCAAGGGGACGCTCGTTCTTCGGGCGCTCCTGCCCCTGACGCGGACCCGCGAGGGTGCGGACGATACGATAGAAGGTTTCGGCCGCGCCCCAGTTTTCTTTCTTCTGATAGGCGGGCAGTTCGAGCGGGATCACGGGAACCGGCAGGCCGAGCGCTTCGGCGAGACCGCCGGGGTCGTCCTGAATGAGTTCGGCCGTACATGACGAGCCGACGAGCAGCGCCTGCGGCTTGAACCGCTCGTAGGCTTCGGCAAGCGCCGCCTGAAACAGTTCCGCCGTGTCGGTGCCGAGATCGCGCGCCTGAAATGTCGTGTAGGTGACGGGCGGACGCTTGTCGCGGCGCTCGATCATTGTGAAGAGAAGGTCGGCGTAGGTGTCGCCCTGCGGCGCATGAAGGACATAATGAACGCCCGTCATCGCGGTGGCGACGCGCATCGCTCCGATATGCGGCGGGCCTTCATAGGTCCATACGGTGAGTTGCATCCGTTAAACCTCCAGCCGCCCGCGACGATTCAGCGGCCGCGCGAAAAGCTCCGCGAGATCGCCAGCCTGATCGTAGCCCTGGATCGGCGTAAATAGAAGCTCGATCGACCATTTTGTTGCGAGACCTTCCGCTTCGAGCGGGTTGGCAAGGCCGAGGCCGCACACCGTCAGATCGGGGCGCGCCTGGCGGCAACGGTCGAGTTGGCGTTCGACGTCCTGTCCTTCGCAGATCACGACGTCCTTGTGAAGCAGATCGAGTTCCGCCGCAAGATGCTGGCGGTGAAGATAGGGCGTGCCCACCTCCGCGAGCGTCATGTCGAGTTCCCGGCTCGCGAAGCGCGCGAGGGGCACCTCCAGCTGCGAATCGGGGAAGAAGAAGATGGATTTGCCTTCGAGCTTCGCCTTGTGCGCGGAGAGCGCCCGTCTTGCGCGTTCGCGCGGCGCGGCGACAACGGCCTCGAAGCGCTCGTCCGGCACGCCGAAGGTTCTCGCCGCAGCCTGCAGCCAGCCTGTCGTGCCTTCCTCGCCCAGCGGAAACGGAGCCGGGATGTGCCGCGCGCCGCGACGCTGAAGTGTGCGAGCGGTTTCCGTGAGGAATGGCTGCGCGAGAAGAAACCGGGTGTTCTCGCCGACCGGCGGCAGATGCTGACTGTCGCGCGGCGGGAAGAAATGCACATTTTCAAGGCCTATGTCGCGGAAAAGCCTGGCGAACTGATCCTCCACCACATCCGCAAGCGTGCCGACGACCATCAGCGAGCGAGGGGCGTCCCGGCCCGCTTCCGGGAGAACCGGCACCAGCGACGCGAGACAGGTGTCCTCGCCCTGCGTGAAGGTCGTGTCGAGGCCGCTGCCGGAATAGCTGAAAATGCCGACGCTGCCCGCGAAGTTCGCCGAAAGCCGCTGCGCCGCGCGATCGAGATCGAGCTTGATCACCTCGGATGGGCATGAGGCGACGAGAAACAGCATCCTGATGTCCGGGCGGCGTTCCAGCAGCCGGTTCACCACGCGGTCGAGTTCCTCGTTCATGTCGGCGAGGCCCGCCAGATCCCGTTCTTCTATAATGGCGGTGCCAAAGCGAGGCTCCGCGAAGATCATCACACCGGCGGCCGACTGGATCAGATGCGCGCAGGTTCTGGAGCCGACGACAAGGAAGAAGGCATCCTGAATCTTGCGATGCAGCCAGACGATGCTGGTAAGCCCGCAGAAAACGGCGCGCTGGCCGCGTTCGTGACGAACCTGCCGGTCCTGACAACCAGCGTCAGCGACGGCGTTTTCAATGCTCATTGCGCCATCTCCGGCTCGACTGCGGCTTTCGGTTCGGCGGCGGCCCTCGCCTCGTCGAGGCGGGCAGCGCGAAGCTTGAGAAGGAATTGCGCCGCGTTCACGACGTAAGCCGTGTAGGCCGCGAGCGCGATGAACATCTGCGTCCGCGTATCGAACACACCATAGACGAGAGCGGCAAGATAGGCGGTGTGGAGCGCGATGACGAGGAAGCTCATCACGTCTTCCCAGAAGAAGGCAGGCGCCAGCAGATACTGCCCGAAAACCTTCTTCTCCCAGATCGCGCCGGTAATCATGATCGTATACAGGACCAGCGTCTTGACGACGATGGACACCGTCGCCGCATATTCGCCCGTGCCGGTCGCGAGATAGCGGACCACAAGCCCAAGGCTTACAAGAAAGACGAGAAACTGCAATGGCGCGAGCACGCCCTGAACGATGGTCCAGGGGGAGGCGTCGCGGCGGATGCGTTCTTCAGGCGTGTAAAGCGGGCGTCGCGGTTTTTTGCCCAGCTTTTGTTGCATGCGCTATCCCCACAAAAAGTCGCTGGCATTTAGAACTGGTGTCAATGGACTGTCAACAAAACTTGACGTAACGCCCAATTTACAGTTACCTTAAGCTGTGTCGTTTGGAGAACGCTGGGCGCAGAGTGCGCTGGCGGCTGGCGGAATTCGTTTGAATAACGCATCCCTTTCAGCGTAAGCCTCGCCCAAGTCTCACCCCATCGATACAAGCGATCGTCGACCGGGTGTTACGCCGGGCTTGAAGATCGTGTCACTTATCGCCGGCAGGAGGAAAAGGCAAGCTGACGTGAAGGCGCAGGATTGTGGCCCTCTTCGTCACCGGTTCGAACCGGAGGACTTGCCAAACGATGAGAGGGTGAGACCATTTCACGGCTTCTTGTTGCTCTTCAATCCGGCATGCCCATAAAGCCCGCAGCGGCTGACGCGGGAGACTTCACCCCGAGCGATATTGAGCGCTTCACGTCTCTCCTGTTGTCGCCCGACGGCTCGGGCGCGTCAGCCTTCCTCGACCGCAGGCGCGACGAGGGCTACGAACCGGAGACCATCCTTCTCGGCCTTTTTGGACCTGCGGCAGTTCGTCTCGGGCATCTCTGGGAATCCGACCATTGCGGCTTCACGCAGGTGACGATTGCCGTTTCGCGCCTTCGGGAACTGCTGCGGACACGCGCCGTTTCCTACGAATTCAACGCGCAAATCTGGCATCACGGACGGCGCGCGCTCCTTGCCTCCACGCCCGGCGACCAGCACACGCTGGGATTGTTCGTGGTCGAATCTTTTTTTCGCCGCGACGGTTGGGATGTGTGGGGGGGACAGATTGACTCGAGCGAGGAAATTACCCACTTAGTCGGCAGGCAATGGTTCGCCGTCGCCGGGTTCTCTCTCAGTTCGGAGCGATTTCTGGATCGGCTGGCGTCGCTGATCCGAAGTGTCCGGCGGCACTCGTGCAACCGCGATATCGGCGTGCTTGTAGGCGGCGCGGTGTTCCTTCAGCAGCCTGATTTGGTGGAGCGGGTTGGAGCCGACGCATTTGCCACCGACGGGCGTTTGGCTGTCTTGCGGGCGCGAACCTTACTCGCGCAGAAGCCTCTGCGTAATTAGCGAGGCGAGAGGATATTTGGCGCAACAATGGAGATCCTGGTCTCTCGCAACGTGAACTCGTTTCAGGCACCGAAGAAGTCGCTTGGTTCGCTGAACGCCAGCGTCATCGCGAGGCTGATCTCCGCCGCGGCCGATGTTGCGCTCGTCGTCGACAAGAGCGGCATCGTCAAGGATATCGCCGTCGGCAGCGAAGACCTCGCCAACGCCGGTTTCGGCGAATGGATCGGTGTGCCCTGGGTCGACACCGTGACGCCGGAAAGCCGCCACAAGGTTGAGGAACTGCTCCGCGAGGCCGCGCTCAAGGTTCCCACACGGTGGCGCGAAGTCAACCACACCGCACCCGGCGGCGATCTCGTGCCGGTGCGTTATTCCGCGCTCCAGATTCGCTCCGACGGCCGCATCGTCGCCTTCGGACGCGACCTTCGCGCGCTGGCGAGCCTCCAGCAGCAACTCGTCGACGCACAGCTTTCGATCGAACGCGATTACGCGCGGCTGAGGCAGTCCGAGCTTCGTTACCGGCTGCTCTTTCAGATCGCGTCGGAAGCCATCGTCATCGCAGACGCCTGGTCCGGCCGCATCACCGAGGTGAACCCCGCCGCGCAGACGCTGATCGGCGAATCGTCGAAGAAGCTCACCGCGCAGACACTCGTCGACCTCGTCGATCCGGCCGACGCCGCCGCGCTTCATGACCTTCTCGCAACCGTCCGCTCCACGGGGGCGGGCGACAGTGTCGTCTTGCGGCTCGCGGGTCTCGACCGGCGCTTCACCTTTTCAAGCTCGTTCTTCCGGCAAGGGGCCAGCGCATTCATCCTCGCGCGGATCGCGCCCGTCGATCCTCAGGTGTGCGAATGCATGCCCGGCAAGACGGGCATGCTCGACAGAATTCTCGAACGGCTGCCCGAAGGCTTCGTCACGACCGATGCCGATGGGCGCGTGCTTTCCGCCAACACCGCCTTTCTCGATCTCGCGCAGCTTTCAAATCCCGAGCAGGCGCAGGGCCATGCTCTCGAAAACTGGCTTGGCCGCTCCGGCGTCGACATGAACGTGCTGATGGCCAACCTTCGCGAGCACGGCTCCGTTCGCGGCTTCCCGACAATCGTCAATGGAGCCTATGGCTCGCTGGAAGATGTCGAAGTTTCCGCCGTGTCCGTGCCGAATGGGCAGCAGCCCGGTTTCGGTTTCGTCATTCGTTCGTCCGCGACACGAGCCTCACAGCAAAAGGCCGCGCGCCCGGCGAACCTCGCGCGATCCGTCGATCAACTGACCGAACTTGTCGGGCGCGTCTCGCTGAAGGATCTCGTGCGCGAATCGAGCGACCTCATCGAGAAGCTTTGTATCGAGGCCGCGCTCGAACTGACCGGCGACAATCGGGCCTCGGCGGCGGAAATGCTGGGGCTGTCGCGCCAGAGCCTGTATGTGAAGCTTCGCCGCTACGGGCTCGGCGATCTGCAACCGGAAGGCAGCGGCGAATAGAGCTGACGCTGAAACAGCGAAATTGCGCTTCTTCCGACAAGCTTCAGCCGGATAGGATTTTTTGCCTCAGCCAGCGATACCGCCTGTAAACCCAAATTGACAGGCGCCAATGTAAAATCTAGTGTCCGGCCATGAACCGGCCCGACTTTGCAACCATCCTCGAATACATGAAGCCCATCACGTGGTTCGCACCCATGTGGGCTTTCGGCTGCGGACTGATCTCTTCAGGCTTCAGCTTCGGCAGCAACTGGCAGATCGTGGTCGCGGGCGTGCTGCTCGCGGGCCCCATGGTCTGTGGCACGAGCCAGGCCGTCAACGACTGGTACGACCGCCACGTCGACGCCATCAACGAGCCGAACCGGCCCATCCCGTCCGGGCGACTGCCCGGAAACTGGGGTTTCTATATCTCCGTCACATGGACGATCCTCTCGCTGATCCTTGCGACCACGCTGGGTTTCTGGGGTTTCGCCGCGGCGACCCTCGGCCTCATCCTTGCGTGGATGTACAGCGCGCCGCCCTTCCGCCTGAAGCAGAACGGCTGGTGGGGCAATCTCGCCTGCGGGCTCGCCTATGAAGGGCTGCCGTGGATTACCGCCGCCGCCATCATTGCCGCCGCGCTTCCCGACTGGCGCATCCTGACGGTCGCGCTTCTATACAGCCTCGGCGCGCATGGCATCATGACGCTGAACGACTTCAAGTCTGTCGAAGGCGACATCAAGATGGGCGTGCGCTCCCTGCCCGTGCAGCTCGGCGTTCGCAACGCCGCTTGGCTCGCCTGCGTCGTCATGGCGTTGCCGCAGGTGATCGTGATCGGCCTTCTCGTCTCGTGGGACAGCCTGTGGCACGCGGGCATCGTCTCGGCGCTTCTCGTCGCGCAGTTCGTGTTGATGCGCCGCTTCCTCGGAAACCCGCGCGAGCAGGCGATCTGGTACAACGCCACGGGCACCACGCTCTACGTGCTCGGGATGCTCGTCACGGCTTTCGCATTGCGTCCGTTGTTGCAGGGTCAGATGTAAATGTCCACGACGCTCGGCTGGTTTGGCATCGTCCGCCTCGGACTCGTACAGATGTCGCTCGGCGGCATCGTGGCTCTCGCCACTTCGACGCTGAACCGGGTTATGGTGGTCGAGCTTCTGCTTCCCGCGACATTGCCGGGCCTGCTGTTCGGCATCCACTACGCGGCCGAAATGCTCCGCCCGCGCTGGGGCCACGGCTCCGACAAGGGCGGCAAGCGCACACCGTGGATCATCGGCGGCATGGCCGTTCTCGCGCTTTCGGGTGTCGGCGCGGCCGGTTCCATTGCACTCATGTCCACGAACACGACGGCAGGCATCGCCTGCGCGGTCCTTGCCTATATCGGCATCGGCATCGGCGCGGGCGCGGCGGGAACATCGCTTCTCGTCCTCGTCGCCAAGTCGACCGCCCCCGACCGCAAGGCTACCGCCGCCGCCATCGTCTGGACATTGATGATAAGCGGGACCGCGCTCGCGGCGGGCTTCGCGGGCTTCATGCTCGCCCCCTTCTCGATGGAACGGCTCATAGCCGTCAGCGCCTCGATCTCGGCCATCGCATTTACGATTGCCGTCCTCGCCATCTGGGGCGTCGAGCGGCGCGTGGTCGACGCGGCGGAGAAACCGAAGGAAAAGCCGGCCCACAGCTTTATCGAAGCCATGAAGGACGTTCTGTCAGAGCGCGACGCGCGCCGCATGACGATCTTCATCTTCATCTCCATGCTCGCTTTCAGCGCGCAGGAATTGCTTCTCGAACCGTTCGCGGGCTCGGTCTTCGGCCTGACGCCAGCCGAGACGGCAAAGCTGTTCGGCTCTCATCGCGCGGGCATTGTGCTCGGCATGGTGGCGGGCGGGCTCCTCGGCATCTTCTCCGCCAAAAGTAACTCTCTCGGGCGGTACTGGGTGGCGGGCGGATGCTTCGCCTCTTCCGCCGGGCTTTTCGCGCTCGCAGCCGTCGGTCTCGGCGCCGAGGGCGGGTTTCTCAAGAGCGTCGTCTTCTCGCTCGGCGTGGCAAACGGCATTTACGCTGTGGCCGCCATCGGCACCATGATTTCCATGGCGAGCATCGGCAAGGGTTCGCGCGAGGGCGTCCGCATGGGCATGTGGGGCGCGGCGCAAGCGGTGGCCTTCGGGCTCGGCGGCGTCGTGGGCACGGCTTCGGTCGATATCGCACGCGTCGCGCTCGGCTCCGCCGCAGCCGCCTATTCTCTGCTGTTCATCATTCAGGGCGTGCTTTTCGCGTTCTCGACCTACCTCGCCTTCCGGCTGACCGCGGCCGCCCAAGCCCCAACCGAATCGCATCGCGATACAGAGCTTTCTCACCAGACGAACGCCCCGTTGCGGGTCCATCCGGAGCAAGTTTGACAATGACCGATCTTGACACATTCGACGTCATCGTGGTCGGCGGCGGCCCCGCCGGTGCAACGGCAGCAAACGATCTCGCACGGATGGGCCATCACGTGCTTCTGCTCGACCGGGGGCACCGCATCAAGCCTTGCGGCGGCGCGATCCCGCCGCGAGCCATCAAGGACTTCGCCATACCCGGCGAGTGCCTCGTTGCGCGCATCACCTCGGCTCGCATGGTTGCGCCGTCCGGCAAGGAAGTGGACATGCCCATCGACGGCGGCTTCGTCGGCATGGTGGACCGCGCCACGTTCGACGAATGGCTGCGGAACCGCGCAGCGGCGTCTGGTGCCGAGCGCCGCAAAGGCAAGTTCGAGAAGTATTCGCGCGACGACAAGGGTCGCACCGTCATCACCTACAAGACGCCCGAAGGGGATCGCGTCAACGTCACCGCAAAAGCCGTCATCGGCGCCGATGGGGCGAACTCGGAAGTGGCCAAGCAGGCGTTGCCCGACGTGAAGAAGGTGCCGCTCGTATACGCCTATCACGAAATTGTGAAGGCTCCGGTCGGCGGTTTGACGAACTACGATCCAACGCGCTGCGACGTCTATTATCAGGGCAAGCTGTCGCCTGACTTCTACGGCTGGATCTTCCCGCACGGCGACACGGTCAGCATCGGCACCGGCACCATGATCAAGGGTTTCGACATGCGTCAGGCGGTGGCGGACCTGCGCAAGCATGTGGGCCTCGACGAAGAGCATGCGGAGACGCTGCGCTGGGAAGGCTCGCCCATTCCGCTCAAGCCTCTGAAACGCTGGGATAATGGCCGCGACGTGGTGCTCGCGGGCGATGCGTCCGGCGTGGTTGCCCCGGCTTCGGGCGAGGGCATCTATTACGCTCTGCTGGGCGGCCGACTCGCGGCAGAAGCGGTAGCAGAGTTCCTCAAGACTGCGGACGCCAGGGCGCTCGCCACTGCCCGCAAGCGCTTCATGAAGGAGCACGGAAGGATTTTCTGGGTGCTCGAAATCATGCAGCACTTCTGGTACCGCAACGACAAGCGCCGTGAACGCTTCGTGAACATCTGTCAGGACAAGGACGTTCAGCGCCTCACCTGGCAGTCATACATGCATAAGGAACTAGTTCGCTCCAATCCTGTTGCCCATGCTAGGATCTTCTTCAAGGATCTGGCTCACCTTCTGGGATTGGTACGAACGTGACTTATACACACACAGACACCGCGGAAGCGCTGGCAGGGCCCCGGCCGGGGTTCTGGAAGCCCTTTGGAATCGCATTTTTGCTGGCCATGGTGGTCGGCGGCCTGGGAGCGCTGACGACCGACCTTTCTTCCTGGTATTTTTCGCTCAACAAGCCGTCGTGGCAGCCGCCGGACTGGGCGTTCGGACCGGCGTGGACGGTGATCTATGCCTTCACCGCGCTTGCCGCCGTCTACGCGTGGCGCGAGGCTCCCACCCGCGATGACAGGCTGACAATCGTCCTCCTGTTCCTCTGTACGGCGTTCTTCAACCTGCTCTGGAGCCTGCTGTTCTTTCGGCTTCATCGGCCGGACTGGGCGTTGATCGAGGTGGGCGCGCTCTGGGCCTCGGTATTCATTCCGATCGTCGTTCTGGCGCGTTACTCGAAGACGGCGAGCTGGCTGCTCGTGCCCTATCTTGCATGGGTGACCTTCGCGGGCTTCCTGAATTACACAGTGGTTCAGTTGAACCCGCAGATCGTCGCGCAATAGCGTCAACGTGGCCGGGTACGCCCGGCCATCCCTGCCCTTCCTGTCCGTTCCCCCCCAAATTCCGCTCCGCCTCGGGGCTGCACTTCACTTACACAAATCGGCTGCGCCATGACGACGCTTCTCGACATCATTCTCGTGCTCGTTCTGGTGGAATCGGCCGTCATCGCGGCGTTCCGCTTTCGGAGGAACGAGGCTTCTGCGATCCCGTCCGATCTCGCCTACCTCGCGTCCGGCTTTTTCCTCATGCTGGCGGTCCGTCTCGCCTGGACGGAAACGTCGCCCTTGCTGCCGGTGCTCGCGCTCGTCACGCTAGCCGGGATTTCACATGTGTTCGACATGGTGAAGCGGTTCAGAAAGCCGACCTGACCTCCTGATTGTAAAACAAGCTTTCCGCCGGAGAGCTGGGCCAAGCGCGTGCCGAAAATCGCGCCAGCGCTCTCGGGCATGCGGCAAATCAAACGCCGCGCGCTCGGCAGATTTGTCTTGTCGATCAGCTTCTCTGCGCCAGCTCGATCTGATTTCGTCGAGGACGGCGGCGCGGCCACAAGGCGCGCGCGGGCAGTCTCGCCCGATGGGCGGGCCCAAGCCGTCCGGGGCAACAAAAAAAGGCACCCTCGCGGGTGCCTTTTTCCGAAACCGACAGCGGCTTACTGGCCGTGCTGCGTCGCGAGATACGCGATGACGTCCGCGCGATCCTGCGGGTTCTTCAGGCCGACGAACACCATCTTCGTGCCCGGAACGATAGCCTTCGGATTTTCGAGATACTTGTCGAGGGTGGCTTCGTCCCACGTCAGGCCGGAGTTCTTCATCGCGTCGGAATAGTTGAAGCCCGGGCGCGAGCCCGCCTTCGCGCCGACGACGTTGTTCTGCACGGGGCCGACGCCCGGCTTCGCCGTCGGGCCAACCTGGTGACAGATCTTGCATTGCTTGAAGACCTGCTCACCCTTCACCGGATCGCCAGCGGCATATGCCGAAGCCGACCAGACGAGAGCTGCGCCGACCATGGCGATTTTGACTGCTTTCATAGTTTCACCTGCACCGTTTAAGGTCACTCTGATGGCGTGTGTTTCAATCAGAAAATCGCGTGAAACACAATAATTCTAAACGTCACCTTAAAGAACTTAGAACCGCCTACCGCGTTTCAAGCCGCACGGAAAATAAAAAAGAATTCAGGTATAAGGACCCATTGCGACAAAGTGCCCTCTTGGGAAAAACGCGTATCGACGCCTGCGGTTTCACCGCTTCTCTTGCACCCAATGGGCCGTTCTGATGCAATTCGCAGCAGGGCCTCGCCTCGCCCTTCAAGGAATCGCGTATTCTGACGCCATGCAAACTTACCTCGACCTCCTTCGTGATGTACGCCACCAGGGCACCCGCCGGGACGACCGCACCGGTACGGGCACGCTGAGCCTCTTCGGGCGTCAGGCGCGCTTCGATCTCGAAGCCGGCTTTCCGCTGGTCACGACCAAGAAGCTGCACCTGAAATCGATTGTCCATGAGCTGCTCTGGTTTCTCGCGGGAGATACAAACATCGCGTATCTCAAGGAAAACCGCGTCTCGATCTGGGACGAATGGGCTGACGCGAATGGCGACCTTGGCCCCGTCTACGGCGCGCAGTGGCGGTCATGGCCCGCGCGCGACGGCGGCGCCATCGACCAGATCGCAGACGTCATCCATGCAATCCGCACCAATCCCGATTCGCGCCGCCTCGTCGTCTCGGCGTGGAACCCGGCGGACCTGCCGCGCATGGCGCTGGCGCCCTGTCACTGCCTGTTCCAGTTCTACGTTGCGGACGGCCGCCTGTCCTGCCAACTCTACCAGCGCTCGGCCGACATCTTCCTCGGCGTGCCTTTCAACATCGCCTCCTACGCGCTCCTGACCATGATGGCGGCGCAGGTGACGGGCTTGCGTCCCGGCGACTTCGTGCACACCTTCGGCGACCTGCACCTGTACCTGAACCATATCGAGCAGGCCGACGAGCAACTTCGCAGAGCGCCGCGCCCGCTCCCGCGCATGACCCTCAACCCCGAGGTTCGCTCGATCTTCGATTTCACGTATGCCGACTTCAAGCTCGAAGGCTACGATCCCCATCCGGCGATCAAGGCGCCCGTGGCGGTATGAACAAGGCGCGGTCTTTCACTCTCGCGCTCGTGGTGGCGGCCGCCGAAAACGGCGTCATCGGCCGCGACGGCAAGCTGCCCTGGCGGTTGAAAGGCGATCTCAAGCGCTTCCGCAAGCTCACGATGGGCCATCCCCTCATCATGGGCAGCAAGACGTTCGCCTCCATCGGCAAGCCGCTCGACGGCCGCGATTCCATCGTCCTGACGCGCGATCCGGCAGCCATTTCTCCGCAGCCCTGTTTGTTCACGGCGACGTCGATGGCGAACGCGATCGACCTCGCCCGTGCGCGTGCCGAAGAGCGCGGCGTGGCCGGGGCTTTCGTCATCGGCGGCGCGGAAATCTTCGCCATCGCCCTGCCCTTCGTCGATCGAATCCATCTCGCCCGCGTCCACGCCTCGCCGTCCGGCGACGCATACTGGCGAACGCCGCCGGAAGAGGAATGGCTCGTTGTGTCCAGAGAGGAATGGCCCGCGAGCGAGTCCGACGAGTTTTCGGTGACCGATCTTACGCTGGAGCGGTCCTCGCGCGCTTGACGCGAGCGATAGCGGAAGCCATATGCGGAACACCTTCCGAGTGTGTCCGGCCCCGCACCCGAATGTGGCGGCCGCCCCGAAATTGACACGCGATTGTCAAACGCGGGCCACATTCGAACACCCTGTTACGAGCAGAATTCTGGCCCCGCTGGCCGGGGCGAAGCGGGGCTAAACCCGCCGATGGTAAAGGAAAACGCATTATGCCGTGGAATCAGAGTGGCGGCGGAGGCTGGAAGGGCGGTCCGAGCGGCGGCCCTTGGGGACAAGGCCCCGCCGGCGGTGGTTCGCCTCCCCCCGATCTCGAAGAAATCCTGCGCCGCAGTCAGGACAAGCTGCGCCAGGCCGTGCCGGGCGGTGTCGGCTTCGCGGGCATCGGGCTTCTCCTGTTCGTGCTCGCTGCCGCAGTCGGCTATTTCGGCTTCACGGTGCGCATCAATCCGGATGAACGCGGCGTCGTGCAGCGCTTCGGCGCATACGACCGCGAGCTTTCGAACGGCCTCAATTTCCGCTGGCCTTATCCCGTCGAGGAAGTGACCATCGTTCCGTTCACACGCCAGAACCGCGTCGAGGTCGGCTTTTCGAGCGGCCCGACAGGGCCATTCGGCGCGATCCGTTCCTCTGCCCGCAATGAGGAAAGCCTCATGCTGACGGGCGACGAAAACATCGTGGAACTGAACTTCAACGTCTTCTGGAACGTCAAGGACGCGCCCGCTTACCTCTTCAACGTGCGTAATCAGGGCGACAGCCTCGATGCCAGTCCGAACGTGAAGGCAGTAGCCGAGAGCGCCATGCGCGAGGTGATCGGCCAGAACGATATCCAGCCCATCCTCACGAAGAGCAGGCAGGACATCGAGGAGTCGGTCAAGACGCTCATCCAGCGCACACTCGACAGCTACAAGTCCGGCATCAACATCACACAGGTCAATCTGCAAAAGGTCGATCCGCCAAGCGAGGTCATCGCGGCCTTCCGCGACGTTCAGGCCGCGCGCGCCGATCAGGAGCGCCTCAGAAACGAGGCGGAATCCTACGCGAACCGCGTCGTGCCGGAAGCCCGAGGCGAAGCGCAGCGCATCCTTCAGGGCGCGCAGGGCTATCGCGAGCAGGCGGTGGCAGAGGCCAAGGGCCGGACAGAGCGCTTCCTCAAGGTCTTCGAAGAGTATCAGAAGGCTCCCGATGTGACGCGCAAACGCATGTATCTCGAAACGCTGGAACGTGTGCTGGGCGGTATGGACAAGATCATCATCGATGAGAAATCCGGAACCAACGGCGTCGTGCCCTATCTTCCCTTGAACGAACTTCAGCGCACCCAGACCGGAGGCCAGCGATGAGAACCGCGATTGTGGGATTCCTCATTCTCCTTGCGACGGGCCTGGTCATCGCGGTCGGTTTCTCCGCGTTCATCGTGCCGCAGACACATCGCGCGCTCGTGCTCCAATTCGGCGAGCCGGTCCGCACGATAGACAACCCCGGCCTTTACTGGCGGCTGCCGTTCGTGCAGACGGTCGTGCAGTTCGACCGGCGTATCCTCGATCTTCAGACCGAGGAGCAGGAAGTGATCGCAGCCGACCAGAAGCGTATCATCGTCGATGCCTTCGCCCGGTACCGGATCAGCGATCCGCTCGCGTTTTACCGGGCCTTCCGCAACGAACTTGCCGCGCGTCAGCGTCTCACTGCCATCGTCGATTCGACGATCCGCAGCGTGCTCGGGCGCGCGACCTTCATCGATCTCGTGCGTAATCAGCGCGAGGGGCTCATGAAGCAGACGCTCGCTTTCGTGAACAACGACGTTCGCGGTTTCGGCGTCGAAGTCGTCGATGTCCGCATCCGCCGCGCGGACCTGCCGGAGGCGAACAGCCAGGCCATCTTCCGCCGCATGCAGACCGAGCGTCAGCGTGAAGCCGCCGAACTGCGCGCGCAGGGCGCCGAGCAGGCGCAGCGCATCAGGTCGACCGCCGACAAGGAAGTGACCGTCGTCACCGCCAACGCGAATCGCGACGGCGAGCGCATCCGGGGCGAAGGCGATGCCGAAAGGAACCGCATCTATGCCGACGCATTCGGTCGCGACCGCGATTTCTTCGCCTTCTACCGCTCCATGCAGGCTTACGAAGAATCGCTCAAGGGCAGCCACACCCGCATCGTGGTGTCGCCCTCGTCCGAATTCTTCCGTTATTTCAATGAGCCTATGAGTGCGGCACCCGGAAGCGTCAGGACGCCTTCGCCTGCCGGACAGACAGGGTCCAGCGCCGCCGCGGCTACGCCCCCGGTGCGCTGAATCAAGGGTTGAAAACGGAATATTTCCTTTCACTACCTATCGTCGAGTGCATGGACATTGCACTCGACGCCTTTATGTCTCACCTTATAGGCAGGCACGGATTCCCACCGCATCTGCCGCTGGTTTCGGAACCCGAAGGGCATGGCGCGGTTTGCAGCGTTGTCTCGTGTGTTTTAAGGTGAGGCTAATGGCGATCCACCATCATCTCCGGCTGCTTCTTGGGGCAAGCCTTCTGGCTCTCGGCAGTTTTGCCGCCCCGCCCCCCGTATTCGCAGTCGAGATGAAATCTGGCGAGTCCTTCTCCGATGTTGCCGCGCGTGTGCGAAATTCGGTTGTAAGCGTGTCGGCCCAGGTCACGGAGGAAATCGGCGCGTCGGGAGCCCGGCGAAGCCGAGGCGAGGGCTCGCGTGCTCCGAAGGGGGGGCAGAGCGTGCTCCAGAAAACTTCGGTCGGTTCGGGCTTCATCATCGACGCGAGCGGCATCATCGTCACCAACAATCACGTCATCGAGGATGGCAACACGGTTTTTGTCGCGTTGCCCGATGGCTCCGAGGTGAAGGTCGACAGGATCGTCGGACGCGATACCAAGACGGATATCGCCGTCCTCAAGATCACGCCGAAGCCGTCGAGGCCGCTGACGCCCGTTTCGTTCGGCGACTCGTCGCAAATGCGCATTGGCGATTGGGTGATAGCCGTCGGCAATCCGTTCGGCTTCAAGGGCACCGTAACGGCGGGTATTTTGTCGGGGCGCGGCCGCGACATCAGCGCCGGGCCTTATGACGATTTCCTTCAGACCGATGCCTCGATCAACAGCGGCAATTCCGGTGGCCCGCTCTTTAATACGCGAGGCGAGGTCATCGGCATAAACACGGCGATTTTCTCACCGTCGGGCGGCAGCATCGGCCTCGGCTTCGCCATTCCCTCGAACACCGCGAAGCGTATTGTCGAACAATTGCGCAAGCACGGCGAAATTCGCTGGGGCTGGATCGGCGCGCGTCTGCAAACGCCGAGCGACGATATCGCGGAACATCTTCATCTCTCCCATGCCGAGGGCGCGCTGATCGCTCGCGTCGACAAGGGAAGCCCCGCCGAAGCCGCAGGCTTGCAGGAGGGCGACGTGGTGCTGGCCTTCGCTGGCTTGCCCGTAAAACATGCGCGCCAGCTTCCGCGCTTCATCGCCCAATCCAATGTGGGCGAAGACGCCGATGTTCTGATCCAGCGCGCCGGCGAAAGAAAAACGGTCAAGGTCAAGGTTGGCCGCATGATCGAGGCCGACTGGTCGGGTGTTCTGCCACCCGCACAGCAAAAAGCCAAGCGGCAGAGGCTCGGAAAGATCAGCTTCGAGTCACTGTCCGAGGATAGCCGCTCCAGGCTTGGCCTTTCGGCTGACGCCGAAGGCGCCGTCGTTTCGGCCGACGAAAGCCGGATCGTGGCGCACGGAAATCTCAATCCGGGGGAGCTTGTGGTCGAAGCGGCGCACGCGCCGATCCGCTCTGCCGACGATCTCGACCAGCGCCTGAACGAGCTGCGGGCGCTCGCGCGGCGCGAAGCGACGCTGACGGTAAAGGATGCGAGCGGCTCCATCCGCTTCGAAACCGTCTCCCTCGAAGACTAAGGCGTGACAGTCGATCTTCCCACATTACTGAAGACGGTCGTAAAGGCGCCGGTTTACGTTTATCGATATGCGATCTCGCCGATCATCGGGCCGCGATGCCGCCACATGCCGACGTGCTCGCAATACGCTCTCGACGCAATCGACAAGAACGGCGCGTGGTTCGGCGGCTGGCTCACCATTGGGCGCATCCTCCGCTGTCATCCATGGGGAAGTTCGGGTTACGATCCTGCGCCCGATCTACGGACGCAAGAAATCCCCTTCTGGGCACCCTGGCGCGTCTGGCGCTACAGGCGCTCCCAGCCGCGATGCGATCATATAACAAGCTGATCAGGCACATAAAATTGCCGATCACGCTTTAGCTGGCCCTTATCGCTTCTCCCCTATCCTCGCACGTGTTGATTATTCGAAGCGGGGGAACCGTCATGCGTCCTGCTAAAACCGCGCTGTTCGCCGGTCTTGCCATGGCTTGCGCCGGCGCAATTTCATCGGCCAGCGCGCAATGCGTTCAGGCCTACACGATCACCACGTTCAACGGCCCGTTCTGGAATTACCTTTGCGGCGACTGTCCTGCGCCGGTCGCGGTCAAGAAGGTCAAGCCCGCGCCGGGCAAATGCGGCGTTGGCAAGTTCTATCAGAAGGGAAAATGCGTGGCCCCGACAGTGGCGGCCACTTGGGAGAAAATCCGGTAACTCACTGGTATTGGCCCGGAAATATCAGGTGGGCGACGAGGACTGAACAAGCGAGGACAGGCGATGCCCCCGCATCAGAAGAGCGTTAAGCCGGGACGCACACCACATGAGGCGGCCACCATTGGGCGCCTTGATCTTTCCCCGCCCGTCTCAGAGCATGACCGGGCGTCCATCCTGCCTGCATGAAACAGCAAAGGGGCTAAGGCGCAAAGGCCCACAGGGCCGATATTCCGGCAAGGCTGCGCGTTGACGAATGCTCGGCGTGCGTGGCTACGGCCCGGCGTTTCTAAAACGGGCTGCTGGCCGAGGGTTCCACCGAAGCCGCCGTTCGCCCTGCGCGGTTCGCTGCACGCAGTTCGGCCGTGGCATGCCGCATAACGACGGCCGCGCCTTGCAACCCGAGTGCTGCCATAATCGCGGCTACGACCAGATCGGGCCAGCCTGTGCCGGTTCCAAATACGCCGAGTGCCGCCAGCAGCACGGCACCGTTGCCCAGAACGTCGTTGCGCGAGCACACCCACACGGAGCGCATATTCGATTCGCCGTTGCGATAGGCATAGAGAAGCGCGAGACAGATCGCATTACTGATGAGCGCGGCAACGCCGACCAGGCCCATCGTCTGCGGCGCCGGCACCGTTCCCGCTTGCAGATGCCATACCACGGTTGCCATAACCCAGAGGCCGAACAGCCCCATTGTCGCACCTTTGGCGAGCGCTGCCATGCTGCGATACCGCAGCGCCATCCCGACGACGAACAAGCTGATCGCATAGTTCGCCGTGTCGCCAAGGAAGTCCAGCGCGTCGGCTTGCAGGGACGCTGACCCCGCTGCGAGACCGGCGACGATTTCCACGACGAACATGACGGCGTTGATGAAAAGAACGATCCACAGGACGCGCTTGAAGGAAGGGTCGCCCCGACGAGTGTCCCCCTCGCAAACACCGTTATCGCAGCAGCCCGCCATCTGTCCTCCCGTTACTCCGCAGCCCGCGCCGCCACCTTCGCCTTCCCTTTCGCTGCGGGGCGGCGCTGGAGCAGTTCCTTCAGGAACCGCCCCGTATAGCTCGCTTCCGCCTCGGCGATGTCCTCCGGGCGCCCCTCCGCCACGATGCGGCCGCCGCCGTCGCCGCCTTCGGGCCCAAGGTCGATCACCCAGTCAGCGGTCTTGATCACTTCGAGATTGTGCTCGATCACCGCCACCGTGTTGCCCGCGTCCACAAGCTGATGCAGCACTTCGAGCAGCTTCGCCACGTCGTGGAAATGCAGCCCCGTGGTCGGCTCGTCGAGGATATACAGCGTCTTGCCGGTTGCCCGCCGTGACAGCTCCTTCGACAGCTTCACACGCTGCGCCTCGCCGCCCGACAGCGTCGTCGCCTGCTGACCAACCTTGATGTAGCCGAGGCCGACGCGTTGCAGCGTCTCCATCTTGTCGCGCACGGACGGCACCGCCTTGAAGAACTCCGCCGCCTCGTCCACCGTCATGTCGAGCACATCGGCGATGGACTTGCCCTTGAACCTGATGTCGAGCGTCTCGCGATTGTAGCGGTGGCCCTTGCAGACGTCACACGTCACATAGACGTCCGGCAGGAAGTGCATCTCGATCTTGATGACACCGTCGCCCTGGCAAGCCTCGCAGCGTCCGCCCTTTACGTTGAACGAGAAGCGCCCCGGCAGATAGCCGCGCGCCTTCGCCTCGGGCAGCCCCGAGAACCAGTCGCGGATGGGGCCGAACGCGCCGGTATAGGTGGCCGGGTTCGAGCGCGGTGTGCGGCCGATGGGCGACTGGTCGATGTCGATGACCTTGTCGAGAAATTCGATGCCGTCGAGCGCGTCGAACGGTTCGGGCGTCTCGCCTCCCCCGTTCAGCCGCCGGGATGCCGCCTTCTGGATCGTCTCGATGAGGAGCGTGGACTTGCCGCCGCCCGAAACGCCCGTGACCGCCGTGAAGCAGCCGAGCGGGATCGAGGCGGTGACGTCCTTCAGATTGTTGCCGCGCGCGCCGCGCACCGTCAGCATGCGGCGCTTGTCGATCTTGCGGCGCGCCGTCGGCAGCGGCACCGCTCGTTTACCCGTAAGATATTGCCCGGTGAGGCTTTCCGGGTGCGCCTTGATCTCGGAGGGCGTGCCTTCGGCGATCACGCGCCCGCCATGGACGCCGGCGCCTGGGCCGATGTCGACCACATGATCGGCGGTGAGGATCGCGTCCTCGTCATGCTCGACCACGATCACCGAATTGCCGAGGTCGCGCAGGTGCTTCAGCGTGTCGAGCAGCCGCGCGTTGTCGCGCTGGTGGAGGCCGATGGACGGCTCGTCGAGCACATACAGCACGCCCGTCAGGCCCGAGCCGATCTGCGAGGCGAGCCGGATGCGCTGGCTTTCGCCGCCGGACAGGGTGCCCGAGTTGCGGCTGAGCGCGAGGTAATCGAGGCCGACGTCGTTCAGGAAGCGCAGCCGCTCGCGAATTTCCTTCAGGATGCGCGTCGCGATTTCGTTCTGCTTCGGCGTGAGCTTGCCCGACAGCGTCGCGAACCAGTCGTTCGCCGCCTTGATCGACATCCGGGACGCCTCGCCGATATGCAGGCCGTCGATCTTCACCGCGAGCGCCTGCGGCTTCAGGCGGAAGCCGTTGCACTCCTCGCAAGGCTGGTTCGACTGGTAGCGCGAAAGCTCCTCGCGCACCCATTGGCTGTCCGTTTCCTTCCAGCGCCGCTCGATATTCGTGATGACGCCCTCGAACGCCTTGCGCGTGGTGTAGGTGCGCATGCCGTCGTCATAGGTGAAGGCGATCACCTCGCCGCCGGAGCCGAACAGGATCGTGTCCTGCACCTTTTTCGGCAGCTTGCTCCACGGCGTTTCCATGGAGACGTTGAAGTGGGCGGCGATGGCGTCGAGCGTCTGCGTGTAATAGGGCGAGGTGTTGCCGGTGCGCGCCCAAGGCACGATCGCGCCCTTGCGCAGCGAAAGCGACTGATCGGGAACGACGAGCTGCGGCTCGAACTTCAATTCCGTGCCGAGGCCGTCGCATTTCGGGCAGGCGCCGAACGGGTTGTTGAACGAGAACAGGCGTGGCTCGATCTCGTCGATGGTGAAGCCCGAAACGGGGCAGGCGAAGCGCTGCGAGAAGGTGATGCGGCGCGGCTCGTCGGCTTTCTGCGCGGCCTTTTTCTTCTTGCCGCCGCCGTCCGCTTCCGGCTCGGCCTTGGGCGCGTCGGCGAATTCCACTATGGCGATGCCGTCCGCGAGTTCGAGCGCAGTCTCGAAGCTGTCCGCAAGCCGCGTGCCGATATCGCCGCGCACCACGATACGGTCCACCACCACGTCGATGTCGTGCTTGAACTTCTTGTCGAGGGCCGGCGCGTCCGGGATTTCGTGGAACGTGCCGTCGATCTTCACGCGCTGGAAGCCGCGCTTCTGAAGGTCTGCGAGTTCCTTGCGATATTCGCCCTTCCGGCCCCGAATCATCGGCGCGAGCAGGTAAAGCCGCGTGCCCTCGGGCAATTCAAGCACGCGATCCACCATCTGGCTGACGGTCTGGCTCTCAATGGGAAGCCCGGTCGCGGGCGAATAGGGCACGCCGACGCGCGCCCACAAAAGGCGCATGTAATCGTAAATCTCGGTGACGGTGCCGACGGTGGAGCGCGGATTGCGGCTCGTCGTCTTCTGCTCGATGGAGATGGCGGGCGAAAGGCCGTCGATCAGGTCGACGTCCGGCTTCTGCATCATCTCAAGGAATTGGCGCGCATAGGCCGACAGGCTTTCGACATAGCGGCGCTGGCCCTCGGCATAGATGGTGTCGAAGGCGAGGCTCGATTTGCCGGAGCCGGACAGGCCCGTGATGACCACGAGCTTTTCGCGCGGAATGTCGAGCGAGACGTTCTTGAGGTTATGCTCGCGCGCGCCGCGTATCGCGATATGTGTCTGTGTCAAGGAAGTCCTGTCCCTGCGCGTTCTGCCGCAGGTTATAGCGCCTTAACTCGGCCCGGTCGCGCGGAATTTAAAGGGGCGGGCGCGTCTGTGCCCGGCTTTGTAAGCGGTGCGGAACGAGCGCACTTAAGAGAGAAGTGCTTTTTGATTGTCGCCCCCCGCCCTTGACATCGCGCGGCGCAGAAGCCAATACGGGGGCATCCCAACATCTTACCCGCGCAAGTAGGCGGGAGTGAGAGGCACACCATGATCACGCTGACGTTTCCCGACGGTTCCGCACGCTCCTTCGACGCCGCTATCACCGGCGCGGAACTCGCCGCATCCATCTCGAAATCGCTCGCTAAAAAGGCCGTCGCGGTCGCCCTCGACGGCAAGCTTGCGGACCTCGCCGACCCGATCGCGGCCGACGCGCGCGTCAAGATCGTCACCCGCGACGACCCCGAAGCGCTGGAACTCATCCGCCACGACGCCGCCCACGTGATGGCCGAGGCCGTGCAGGAGCTTTTTCCCGGCACGCAGGTCACCATCGGCCCCGTCATCGAAAACGGCTTCTATTACGATTTCTACCGCGAAGAGAGCTTCACGCCCGACGACCTCGAAAAGATCGAGGCGAAGATGCGCGAGATCATCGCGGCGGATAAGCCCTTCGTGAAGGAAGTGTGGTCTCGCGAGAAGGCGCAGGACTTCTTCGCCGCCGAAGGCGAGGGCTTCAAGGTCGAACTGATCGATGCCATCCCCGAGGGTCAGGATCTCAAGATCTACAGACAGGGCGACTGGCTCGACCTGTGCCGCGGCCCGCATCTGCCCTCGACGGGCAAAGTCGGCAAGGCGTTCAAGCTGATGCGCCTCGCGGGAAGCTACTGGCGTGGCGATTCGAACCGCGAGCAGCTTCAGCGCATCTACGGCACGGCCTGGGCGAGCGACGAGCAGCTCAAGTCGTACCTCACCATGCTGGAGGAAGCCGAGAAGCGCGACCATCGCCGCCTCGGCCGCGAGATGGACCTGTTCCACTTGCAGGAGGAGGCGCCGGGCTCGGTCTTCTGGCACCCGAAAGGCTGGACGGTGTTCCAGGCGCTCATCGCGTTCATGCGCCGCCGCCAGCACGCGAGCGGCCATGTCGAGGTGAATTCGCCCGACATGATGGAACGCAAGCTCTGGGAGCAATCGGGGCACTGGGAGAAGTTCGGCGAGAACATGTTCGTCACCGAGACGCCCGACGAGCGCGTGTTCTGCTGCAAGCCGATGAACTGCCCCGGCCATATCCAGATCTTCAAGAACGGGCTGAAGAGCTACCGCGACCTGCCGCTTCGCATCGCGGAGTTCGGCAAGGTGCACCGCTACGAGCCGAGCGGAGCGCTCCACGGCATCATGCGCGTGCGCCACTTCACGCAGGATGACGCGCACATTTTCTGCACGCCCGAGCAGATCACGGAAGAGTGCGTGCATCTGAACAGCCTCCTCTTGTCGATCTATCGCGACTTCGGCTTCGAGGACGTCGCCATCAAGCTGTCCACGCGTCCCGAGAAACGCGTCGGCTCCGACGAGGTCTGGGACAAGGCGGAGGCCGCGCTGAAGGCCGCCGTGGAAGCGGCGGGCGAGCCCTACACGCTGAACCCCGGCGAAGGCGCGTTCTACGGCCCGAAGCTTGAATACACGCTGCGCGACGCGATCGGCCGCGAATGGCAATGCGGGACGATCCAGCTCGACTTCAACCTGCCTGTGCGGCTCGGCGCGTTCTACATCGGCGAGGACGGCGCGAAGCATACGCCGGTGATGATCCACCGCGCGCTGTTCGGCAGTCTGGAGCGCTTCCTCGGCATCCTGATCGAGAACTACGCCGGACATCTGCCGCTGTGGCTTTCGCCGGTTCAGACCGTGGTGGCGACCATCGTTTCCGACGCCGATGCTTATGCGGGCGAGGTGGAGGCGGCGCTGGCGGCGGCGGGCGTTCGCGCCGAAACCGATCTTCGCAACGAGAAGATCAACTACAAGGTGCGCGAGCACAGCCTTGCGAAGGTGCCGGTGCTGTTCGTCGTCGGCAAGCGCGAGGCGGAAGAGCGGACCGTGTCCGTGCGCAGGCTCGGCAGCCAGGCGCAGGAGACGCTGCCGCTCGACGAGGCCGTTGCGCGGATCGCGGCCGAGGCCGTGCCGCCGGATCTGCGCCGGTAGCGTACCGCGTCAAAAGATCGAGCAAAAAGGCCGGGGCTTTCCCGGCCTTTTTTGTGCGCGCCGCCGGGACCGCGTGTTGCCCGGGCGGTCGTCATGTCCAATTGTAATGAAATGTGAAACGCGAAGCCTGTTCGATTCAGCTACCCTCAGTAGCATACGAAAGCATAACAGGCATGCACTGCGGGATCGTTTTATCATTACGCGGTTTTGAAGAGCATACACTGGAGAAAATCGATAGACTGAATCTGAAGAGCGGTTTTGGGAGCATATGGTTGAATTGGCAAATACACTGGCCGCCCCGGCCCTGCCTCGCCTTCACGCGAGGGTAAGAAACAACACTATCGAGATTCCCAGAAATGCTCTGTTTTCGAGCCTTTCGCGTGCGCAAATCAGGCTCGTTCTTCCCCACGTAAAGTATAAGCGTTTCAAGCCGGGTCGGGAGATCTTGGCCGAAGGGCAACGAAATCCCGGCAAGATTTTCATCGTCATCGAAGGTCAGGTGGCCGCCACGAAGCTCGGGCTGTCGCCCATCGAAGGGGTGCCCACGTCATACGAGATCGGCCTGATGCGGCGAGGCGACATCTTCGGCGAACTCTCCTTCGTGGACGGAAAGCCGAGCGCGCTGACCTTCACGGCGACGGTCGAGGCGACGGTGGCGGTGCTCGACCTCAGCGGTTCGGCACGGCTCCGCCGCACAAGGCGGCTCAGGGAGATCGTGACGAGCAAGCTTCGCCACCATATCGCCCGCCATGCCGATGAGTCGGTGACCCTGCGTGTGAACACGCTGCAGCTCGAAAACGAATTCTCCGCGTACCGCAACGGCGTCGGACACATCGTCGTCACCACGTTGTGTCTTCTGTCCTTCTACACGCTGACGCTGAGTTTCCTGCCGGCCTTCAAAAGCGTGGCGCATGCAAATTTCGCGCTTTCGCCGCTCATCATCCTGCTTTTCAGCCTCTCCTTCATACCCATCATCGCGACAAGCGGCTTTCCGCTGAGCTTCTTCGGGCTTCAGCTCCGCAACTGGCGTCCGGCATTGGCGTATTCGCTGCGCGTGTCGTCGATGTTCATACTGTTCTTCATCACCGTGAAATGGCTGCTCATCAGCAGCACGCAGAGCTTTGCGGACCTCCCCCTTATCGACAGGGCCGACGTTCAGGTGGATGGGCATCTGGGGAGCGGTTCGGCGTGGTACTGGGTCGCGCTTGCGGTTTATCTGTTGTTGACCCCGATGCAGGAGTTCGTCGCGCGTTCCGGCATTCAGGCACCGCTCTACGCGTTTCTGCACGGGAGCGAATTGAAACGCCGCTGGGCCTCCATCCTCGCGTCCAACCTCGTGTTCGCGGCGGCGCATGCGCATATCAGCCTCGCCTTCGCGCTTGCCGCATTCCTGCCCGGCATTTTATGGGGATGGATCTTCGCCCGCACCAACTCGCTGATGGCGGCGACGGTGTCCCACATTCTCATCGGCGGCTCGGGGATGTTCCTTTTCGGCGTCGAAACCATGGTGGAGCGCCTTTCCGCCTGACGCAGGGCGCCGTCCTTCGACTGTCAATCGTGTTTCACCGCGACATGCACGCCGCTCGCGGAGTCTGCCTCGCGGTCGGTTTCCGGCCGGTAAGACAGCGATGCCCCGGCTCCTTCGGGCAATCGCCAGAACCACACCGTCGCAAGTGCCGATAGGGCCGCCACGACCCAGAATGACGTTGCGAAATCGGCCTGCGTCAGCGTGGGCTCGCCCCTCGTCGCCTGTGACGCCTGCAAAACGAGCGCTCCGATAGCGACGCCGAGCGAAAGCGAAACCTGCTGCGCCACGCTCGCGAAACTCGTCGCGCGGCTCATCTGGGACGGCTTGATGTCGGCATAGGCCAATGCATTGATGGCTGTGAATTCCAGCGAACGGAAGAAGCCGCCCGCGAGCAGAATGGCCACAATGGCGGCGTGTGGAGTCGCGTCGGTAAAAAAGCCCGACAGAGCGATGAACGCCGAACTGATGGCGGCGTTGACGATCAACACATTGCGAAACCCGAATCGCCGGATGATCACCGGTGCCGTCGTCTTCATGACGAGCGCGCCTGCCGCCGCTGCAAGCGTGAGCATGCCCGACTGAAACGGCGAAAGCCCAAAACAGAGTTGCAGCATCAGTGGCAAAAGGAACGGCATTGCCCCGATCCCGATCCTGAACACCGACCCGCCTATCACCCCGGCGCGGAATGTGGAAATGCCGAGAAGCCTGAGGTCGATCACCGGGTTGTCGACGCGAAAAGCATGACGCACATACGCGGCGCCGAAAACGACGCCCCCCAACGTCATGGCCGCGCCCGTCAGCATGGACTCGTGAGTCTCGCCCAGAAGCGCGAGCCCGAACACGATGGCGGCCAGCGCAAGGCCGGATAGAACGAAGCCCGTCCTGTCGAGCGGTGGCGAGCGCTCCTCGCGTATGTTCTCGAAAAAACGCCACGACAGGAACAAGCCGAGCGCTCCGATGGGCACGTTCACGTAGAAGATCCAGCGCCAGTCCAGATAGGTCGTGATGAAACCTCCGAGGGGCGGCCCGACCACCGGGCCGAACATCGCCGGGATCGTCAGCCATGCCAGGGCGCGGATCAACTCATGTTTCGGCACGGAGCGGAGGATCAGGAGCCGGCCAACCGGCACCATCATGGCCCCGCCAATTCCTTGCAGGATGCGAAAGGCTATGAACTCGGGCAGGCCGTTCGACAGTCCACACAGCATCGATCCCGCCGCGAAGACGACGATAGCCGCCATGAAAACCCTGCGCGCGCCGTACCTGTCCGCCACCCAGCCGGAAATCGGGATGAACACGGCAAGGCTGAGAAGGTAGCTCGTCATCGCGAGCTTCAGCGTGATCGGGTCTTCGTTGAGGCTCGCCGCGATGGCTGGCAGTGACGTGGCAATGACCGTCGCGTCGAGGCTTTCCATGAACAGCCCGCAGGCAACGACGAGAGGAATGATCATGGGCGCGGCATGGCGAACTGTTCTGCGGGAATGGCCGGGTTGGCGGGTGGCTATCGCTGCCGCTCCCGGAGAAAGGGAGCGTCTGCCGTCCATATATAGGCGATCAGGTGGCGGCGGCGAAGCGTACCGGTTGCTTTCGCGTAACGGCGCGCCGGAGAGCCCAAAGCGTTCTTGTATCGGCCCGCGTCAAGTCACCATTCGATCGTCTAGGAGAGGAGAGAAAGCCGACGTTGTTCGCAAGAACGGTGCCCCGAAGCTTCCTTCGCTCGAACGCGCCGGACCCTCTCGCGAATAAGATCAGCGAGCCCGCTTCATGCAGGTGCCGGCTCCTTCCCCCTCCCCCGCCGCGCCGTCGCCACGAACAAAACTCCCAGCGCGATCATCGGCAGCGAATACACCACGCCTTCCGAGAAATAAGCCGTCGTGAAGAACTGGCCGAAGTCCCATTCCTTGAAATACTCCGCGACGATGCGGAACACCCCATAAGCCGCGAGAAAGACGCCGGTCACGAGCCCCGGCCGTTGCAGCGCAAGCCGCGTATGCGTGGAGTAGCGCAACAGGAAAAACATCGCGAGACCTTCGAGTGCTGCCTCGTAAAGCTGCGTCGGGTGACGCGGCCCGGCGGCGTCGCCCGCCAGCAGCACGCGCGCGGGAAACTCCACCGCCCAAGGAACATCGGTGAGCCGCCCGTAAATCTCGCCATTGATGAAATTCGCGAGCCGCCCGAAGAAGAGCCCGAACGGCACTGCCGCCGCCGACAGGTCCATCAGCGAGCGCACGGGGATGCGGTTCATGCGCGCGAAAATCCAGATCGCCGCGCCCACGCCGAGCAATCCGCCGTGAAACGCCATGCCGCCTTCCCAGAGGCGGAAAAAGCGGAGCGGATCGTGCAGGAGCATTGTCGGTTCGTACATCAGGAAGAAGCCGAGCCGCCCGCCCAGAACGGTGCCGAGCGTCGCCCAGAAAAGGAAGTCGTCGGCCTGATAAGGCGTCATCGGCGACGGGCCGCCCCAAAGGCGTTCGTTTCCGCAGAGACGGCGCATGTAGAGCCAGCCGAGCAGCAGCCCCGCCATGTAGGCAAGGCCATACCAGCGGATGCCGAGCGGCCCGATATGCACCGCCACGGGGTCGTTGAACGGAAATGCAATCGCCATCAGGTCCATCGCCGAGCCTCCCGCGCTTCGCCTGGCTCCGCTTTAGCAGGAGATCGAGCGACCGCCAACCGGCGGTTGGGGGCGACGCCGCGCCTTATACCGCGACGGCTCCGCGCGAGGTCCATCCGTGAAAAAAGCCCGGGCGAGAGCTGCCCCGCCGCGAGTTAAACACTTCATTGCTGCTTTCCGGCCGCTTCGTTACCATCGCGCATCTGGCTCATATTAAACATATTATCGTTCTAAATTAGATATTTACCATTGAATACCCCCTTCGCCGCGGACTATACTCCGGCAAGATTCAGGCGGAGGAGGACCGGATGTTGGAGGACGGCATTCCGGCCCGTGGCGAGCGGCTTCGGGGCGGCGCACTCAGGGGAGCCATGCTTCGTCTGAGGGAAGCGGAAAAACTTCGCGCACGCGACGCCGCCACGCGTCTCGGCGTCAGCGAGGCGGAATTTGTGGCGGCAAAAGTCGGGCACGAGGCCATCCGCCTAGAACCCGATTTCGCAGACATCGTTCACGCGCTATCCGGCGTCGGCGAGGTGCTGGCGCTTACGCGCAACGAGCATTGCGTCCACGAGAAGCACGGCACGTTCGAAACCGTCGCCATCGATGGCGACGCCGTCAGCGTGCGCGGCGAGGGATTGCAGCTTCAGCTCTTCCTTGGCCACTGGCGCCACGCTTACAAGCTCACCGACGAAGGCGAGATGGGCATGATCATGACCAGCCTTCAGTTTTTCGACGCGGATGGCACGGCGGTGCACAAGGTCTACCAGACCGAGAACACAGACCGCGCGGCCTTCGACGCCATCGTCGGGCGCTTCATGCACGCCGAGCAATCGAACGAACTCGACGTGACGCCTGCCCGCCTTGCGCCACCAGATCCAACGCCCGGCAACCGTACCCGCGTTGCCCCGCGCGCGCTCCGCGCCGCTCTCGAAAGGGCGGCGGCAACGGCAACGCCCATCGGCGTCGTCGTCGGCAATTCCGGCGCGATCCAGAGTTACACGGGGCCAATCTCCAAGGTCATGGCGACAGGCCCCTGGTACAATATCCTCGATCCACGCTTCAACATGCACCTGCATGAAGCGGCCATCGACTCCGCATGGGTAGCGCGCGAGCCCTCCGCCGACGGGATATTTACCTCGCTCGACCTTTTCGACGCCCGAGGGCTTCGCATCGCGCGGGTCTTCGGCGCACAAAGCTCCGACCAGTTCCAGTCCCCGGCGTGGCTCGAAATAGCCGCCAGCCTTCCCCTTTTCGATGCAGCGTAGAGAGGTTCGAATGAAGCCTGTATCGCGGCTCCTTTTGCTTATGGCCGCTCTTTTGGCGACCGCGCTTTCCCCGGTCCGGGCGGCCGACGGCGGCAAGCGTGTCATCACAGTCGGCGGCGACGTCACAGAAATCGTGTTTGCGCTCGGCGAAGGAAGCAGCGTCGTCGGCCGCGACACCACCTCCACATATCCAGCCGAGGCCGGCGCCCTGCCCGATGTCGGCTACATGCGCCAGCTCGGCGCGGAAGGCGTGCTGTCGCTGAAGCCCGATATCGTGATCGCTGCCGCCGGGGCAGGCCCCGCCGAGGTGCTGAAACAGATCGAATCCGCGGGCGTGCGCGTGGTACGCGTCCCCGATCCGCACAGCGCCGAGGGCCTGATCCAGAAGGTGACGACCATCGCGGACGCGCTGAACGCGAAAGCGGCGGGGGCGACACTCACGACAAGGCTTGTACAAGACCTGACGAAGGTCAAAGCCGAGATCGCGGACCTGCCCGGCCACCCGCGCGTTCTCTTCATCATCACCGCTGGCAGCGGGCCGCCGATGGCCGCCGGTACGGGCACCGCAGCCGACTCGCTGATCCGGCTCGCGGGCGGTGAGAATGTCTTCGCCGCGCACACCGGCTACAAGCCGATTTCGCTCGAAGCGGCAGCGGCAGCCTCTCCCGATGCCATCGGACTGATGGATCAGACGCTGCAACAGATGGGCGGCGTCGACGCGGTGGCGAGCAATGCGGCGCTCCGGCTCACCCCCGCCGCGAAGGAGAAGCGCATCTTCGGCCGCGAAGGCAGCTATCTCCTGAGCTTCGGCCCGCGCCTGCCGCAGGCGCTGTCCGATTTCGCCCACGCCATCCGCGAGAAAGCGGCGGAGAAGAAAGCGTTGTGACAAGCGCAGCCATAGAAGTGAGTGCCCGCATCCGCGACATGCGCGCGGCGCAGATCAGGACGAGGCGGCTTTTTCTCGTATGCCTCGCGGCGGGGCTGTGCGTCGCTTCCCTCGCGGGGCTCGTCGTCGGGGCCGTGCCGATCCCGCTCGGCGATGTTTTCGGCGCACTCTCGCCCTTCCACGAGGCGCAGGGGCCCTATGGCGAAATCGTCCAGTCCATCCGCCTGCCCCGGCTCTTTCTGGGGCTGTGCGTGGGCGCGGTGCTGGGCCTGTCGGGCGCGGCGCTGCAAGGGCTTTTCCGTAATCCGCTGGCCGATCCCGGTATCATCGGCGTATCGAGCGGGGCGGCGCTCGGAGTCGCTTTCGTGATCGTGCTGGGCAACGCGGTGATGCCGGGAGCGCTTGCCATCGCGGGACCGTTCGCGCTTCCCGTTGCCGCGTTCGGCGGCGGCATGGCTGCGCTTCTCGGCGTTTACGCGCTGTCTAGGCGGGCGGGAGCGCTGTCCGGCTCGTCGCTGATCCTCGCGGGCATCGCGATCAATGCGATAGCGGGCGCGGCGCTCGGCTATCTTTCCTTCGCGAGCACGGACGAACAGCTTCGTCAGGTGACGTTCTGGACGCTGGGCAGCCTCGGACGCACGAACTGGGCGAGCCTCATCCCCGCCGCCGTCGCCATGATCGCGGCATCCGTCCTCCTGCTGCGGCTGGCACCGGTTCTGAACGTCTATCTGCTTGGCGAGCGCGAGGCGGAGCATCTCGGCGTGAACGCCGGGCGCCTCAAAAATCAGGTCATCCTGCTGTCGGCGCTCGGCGCAGGCGCGGCCGTCGCCGTCTCGGGCATCATCGGCTTTGTCGGCCTTGCCGCGCCGCACATCGTGCGCCTGTTTGCGGGCGCAGATCATCGCGTCGTGTTGCCGGGATCTGCGCTTCTTGGCGCGCTCTTGCTCGTCTCGGCCGATCTCATCGCGCGCACCGCCGTGGCGCCCGCGGAACTGCCGGTCGGCATCCTCACGAGCGCGCTCGGCGGGCCGTTCTTCCTGTGGCTGCTGAGCCGTTACCGCCGCGAGCTATTGTAGCGGCTGACGCGCCGCCTCCGACTTACCGCAACAAAAGCGGGCCGCCCTGCGCGCGCCGCCAGTTTCCTGCGTGTCAAAGAGTCTGGCTCTGGCCCCGATCTCAAGGCCTGCGTGCTCACGGCTTTTCGATTGCACGATGAATGCTTCCCCCATAAACCCTAGTGATCAGGCAAGAGGCTGTGATGAGATGAATAGCGATAAGCTCACATTTTTATATCTGGATCTTGCGAAGCAGGGCGGGCTTTCGACGTCAGAGCCGCGCGTCCTGTATCTGGAAGCTTTGTATAGTATCTCTACCCTTCGAGCCGACCTCGATGATAATTCTTCGATTGTCGTTTACACGAATGTTCCTGCAGATTATAAGAACATCCCTGTTCAGGTAGAAGATGTCAGTGCGGTCATGGCTGAAATGATGGGGCCGCATTCCTATGTCTTCCGAGCGAAGCCATGGATAATGCTTCATGCCATGAAACAATTTGGCGGCATCTGTGTTTTTCTGGATACGGACACGTTCATTTTGCCTGGCTTCGTGCGCGCTATCCGCGACAGGATAGGCAACGGGCCCATCGTGCACGAAATAAGCAATGCCACGGCACCTGCCTATGCGCAGCGGGTGACGAAGCCGTTTCCGCATCAGGACCGCCATACGGGAAATCGGACCTGCTTTGAATGCAATAGCGGCGTGATCGGCGTTCGTTCAGGTTGGGGTGAAGCGCTCATCGAAGACACACTTCACATCATTGATGATATTCTTCCCACGCGCGATTGGCAGCGTACACTGGAACAGTCTGCTTTGGCGGATGCAATCGGGTTGCATGGCCTTGCTGCGGAGCCCATCGCCCCCTGGATAAATCATTACTTCAATCGAAGCAAAAAACGCTACATGCATTCCCAGATAAAACAGCTTTTACGAAGGAATGACGGCAAGATTGATGCAACGCGCCCTTGTATAGCAATAAATCCATATCGCGTTAAGCTTTATCAATATTTTCACGACACAAAGGCTCTCTTCAAGAGCTATCGTTCCTATGACACGCGCCTTGTGGAATAAGTGACGACATGATTGAGGCTATCTGGATTATCGCGAGCTTACTGTAGCGGGGCTTCGCGCGGCGTCTTCGGGCGCGGTCGCGGGCACGCCTTGAGCCTGCGGTAGAGCGTGTTGCGGCTGATGCCGAGACGGCGCGCCGCCTCCGACATGTTGCCTTCGCTTGCGAGCACGGCTCGCTCGATCATGATGTCGGAGCTGGCGCGAAGCGAGTCGGCTGCGCAGGCGTCATCCGCCATTCTGGACGGGGTGTCGAGGTTCTGAAGATCCTCGATCAGGTCGTCCGGCAGGTGCCGCCAGCCGATCATGACCTCACCCTCGTCGACCACGGCGCATGCAAAAAGCAGCGCATTCGAAAGCTGGCGCAGATTGCCCGGCCAGCGATAGCGGGCAAACGCGGCGGCCACGTCCGGCGCCAGCATCAGCGACCTGCCGGGCTCGAACGCCGAGAGCATGCGCGCGACGATGGCCGCGAAATCGGTGCGCTCGCGGAGCGCCGGAAGCTTCAGTGTAAGGCCGTTCAGCCGATAATAAAGATCGGCGCGGAAGCGTCCGGCCTCTACCTCGGCCTTGAGCGGCTTGTGGCTCGCCGCGATCAGGGCGAAATCCACCTTCGCGGGCTTGCCGCCGCCGAGCGGAACCACCTCGCGCTCCTGAAGCACGCGCAAAAGGCGCGATTGCAGCGAAAGAGGCATGTCGCCGATCTCGTCGAGAAACAGCGTGCCGCCGTTCGCCTCGCGGATGCGGCCGGGCGATCCCTCGCGGCGAGCGCCGGTGAAGGCGCCCGGCGCATATCCGAACAGCTCCGATTCGATCAGGTGTTCCGGCAACGCCGCGCAGTTCACCGCGACGAACGGCGCATCCTTGCGCGGCCCGGAAGCATGGATAGCGGCGGAAACGCGCTCCTTGCCCGCGCCCGACTCGCCCTGAAGCAGGATCGGGATCGGCTTGCCCGCCACCTTGCGGGCCCGGTCGATCACGAGCTTCATCGTCTCGTCGCCCGTGTCGAGGTCGGCGAGCGGATCCCGAAGCGGCAGGGCAAGCGGCGTCTCCCGCCGGCGCGGCGGAGCGATCCGGCTGCCAGGTTCGATGCGAAGATACAGAGGCCGCCCCGCACGGCTGACGGTGGGTTCGACGCGGCCCGTCTGGCGGCGCGCGAGATCGCAAAGGCGCGCCATGTCGAGCGACAGGACAGCGCCGATCGCGGCGCTTCCGATGTCTTCGGCTCGGAGGTCGAGAAGCACGCGCGCAGCATGGTTCGCACCAGCGATGCGGCCGTCCTCGGCGAGCGCGACAAGCCCTTCGGCGAGCGTGCCGATGCCTTCCGCCTGCGGATGAAGCCGAAGCCGCATGTGGCTCTCGTGGTGAAGTTCGAAAAGCCGATTCTCGATCATATGGCTCGCCGCGCTGACAAGACCCGACGTGTGCGGATGCCGTACGCGATGATGGCCCGACACATCGATGACACCGAGAATGCGCCCGTCCGAACCCGTCACGGGCGCGGCGGCGCACGTCAGAAAGCGGTTGTGCTCAAGAAAATGCTCGGCCCCATGCACAAGCACCGCCGCGCCTTCGACGATGGCGGTTCCGATGGCATTGGTGCCCCGGCTCGTTTCATGCCACGACGCACCCGGCTTGAGCGCAACGCGCGAGGCACGCTCCACGAAGTCGGCGTCGCCCAGCGCCTCGATCAGCACGCCCTGCTCGTCGGCAAGGACGACCATGCTGCCGGAGCCCCGGACCTGCGCATAGAGATAGTCCATGACGGGACGCGCGCGCGTCAGAAGCTCGCGCCGGCGCTCCAGCGTTTCCTTCAGGCGCGAGGTGGAAATCCGGTCTTCCGCATTGAACCGCGGAACAAGCCCCGCGCCGAGACATCGTTCCCAGCTTCGCGAGACGGTCGCGCCAACGAGGGCGGCGGGCGGAATTTCCCCGCGATCCAGCATCTTGCGGGCGCGATCCAACGACGACGCGCCCTTTGCGGCGTTCTCCATCGGCATGTCTCCCTGTCAGGATGCGCTTCGAGGGCATCCTTTGAATTTGGTAACATTGTCACCGAAAAGGCGGCCAACGCGCAAGAAAAACATAAGTCTTATAAATGCGCCTGTCTCGTTCTGGCACAGTGTCACGAAATACCACAGCGCGGCGAAACAGTTCACACGCAGAACTTTCACATTATTTCAGATACTTAGCACTATGGCACGGTCCCTGCTTTGTGGTCCCGCAGCAGGGCGCTCGACCGTCCCGCCCCTTGAAGAACGGGAGAAGCCGCGCGGCGCACCAGCGTGCGCCGGATAAAAAGCTCTCATGGAAGGAAACGCATCATGGCGGAAACCACTTTTTTCATCCCCTCGCTCAATCTCTTCGGCGCGGGCTGCCTTTCGGGGGCTGCCGATCACGCGAAGGCCAAGGGCTTCAGGCGTGCGCTGATTGTTACGGACATGGGCATGTACAAGCTCGGCGCGGCGGAGAAAGTCGCCTCCCTCCTGACCGAGCGCGGCGTGTCGAGCGCGATCTTCCCCGGCGCCCAGCCAAATCCGACCGTGAAGAACGTCGAGGACGGCCTTGCGCAGCTCCGGCAGGAAGACTGCGATGTGGTGATCTCGCTCGGTGGCGGCTCCGCGCATGATTGCGCGAAAGGCATTGCGCTGACAGCCACCAACGGCGGCAGCATCAAGGATTACGAGGGTGTCGACAAATCGCCCAAGCCGCAGCTCCCGCTGATCGCGATCAACACCACGGCGGGCACGGCGAGCGAAATGACGCGCTTCTGCATCATCACCGACGAGGACCGTCACGTGAAGATGGCCATCGTGGATCGGCACACGACGCCGATCCTCTCGGTCAACGATCCCGTGCTGATGCTCGGCAAGCCCGCGCCGCTGACCGCCGCCACCGGCATGGACGCGCTGACCCACGCCATCGAGGCCTACGTTTCCATCGCCGCCACGCCCATCACGGACGCCTGCGCGCTGAAAGCCGTGTCTATCATCTCGAACAACCTTCGCGACGCGGTCGCCGACGGGCAGAACCTCGCCGCGCGCGAGGCGATGTCCTACGCGGGCTTCATGGCGGGCATGGCGTTCAACAATGCATCGCTCGGCTATGTGCATGCGATGGCGCATCAGCTCGGCGGCTTCTACGACCTGCCGCACGGCGTCTGCAACGCAATCCTGCTGCCGCATGTTCAGAGGTACAATGCGCAGGTCGCTGCAACGCGGCTCAAGGATGTGGGACACGCCCTGGGCGTCGATACCACGGGCATGTCGGACGAGAAGGGCGCGGATGCGTGCATCCATGCGATCCAGCGGCTTTCAACGGATATCGGCATCCCGGCGAGCCTCACCGAACTCGGCATGAAGGACGAGGATGTGCCAATACTCGCCACCAACGCACTGAAGGATGCCTGCGGCTTCACCAATCCGAAACAGGCAACCCAGGCCGAGATCGAGGCGATCTTCCGCGCGGCGGCATAGTTCGCAACGGTTTCCGTCCGCCCCTCCCAAAAGGACGGATTGGCTCGGGGTCTGGCGTTGGCTCCGAGCCTCTTTTCTTTGGCCTAGCGGCCGCCTCAAACGACATCATCCGGCGCGAGCGCGCAGGACTCGGCATCGCCGTACTCGATCTGCAGCGTGACATGCTGAATGCCGAAACCGGCGTGCAAGTCTTGGCCCGCGCGCGCGATGAACGCGTCGCCCGGATGCCCTCCTGGCATCACGAGATGACAGGTCAGCGCGCTTTCGGTGGTGCTCATCGCCCAGATGTGGAGATCGTGAATGCAGGCAACGCCGGGCAGCGCTTCGAGGTGGCGTCGCACCGCGCCCGGATCGATACCGGGCGGCACGCCTTGCAACGCCATGTTCACCGAATCGCGCAACAGCCCCCAGGTGCCCGCCACGATGACGCCCGCGATGGCAAGGCTCACCGCCGGGTCGATCCACATCCAGCCCGTCTGCCAGATCACGAAGGCCGACAGCAGCACACCCACTGAAACGCCCGCGTCCGCCGCAAGATGCAGATAGGCGCCGCGGATGTTGATATCGCCGTGCCGCCCTCGCATGAACAAAAGCGCCGTGCCGCCGTTTATCACCACACCGATGGCGGAGGCGATCATCACGCCACCCGCCGCGACCGGCTCGGGGTAGAAAAACCGCCGCACTGCCTCCAGTGCGATGGCACCGACGGCGATCAGGAGAATGATGGCGTTGGCAAGCGCGGCGAGGATCGACGTCGAGCGATAGCCATAGGTGAAGCGCTCGGTCGGCGCCTTTTTCGCCGCCGTGGCGGCACCCCAGGCAAGGAGCAGGCCGAACACGTCGGAGAGGTTATGTCCGGCGTCGGCGATGAGCGCCACGGAGTTCGCGATCACCCCGTAGACGGCCTGTGCCACGACGAGCGCGATGTTCAGGGTCACGCTGATGGCAAAGGCCGACTGGAAGTTCTGCGGGGCATGGGTGTGGCCGTGCGCATGGCCGTGAGCGTGCGAATGACCGTGACCGCTACCGTGATCGTGCCCGTGCATGTGACCCGCTTGCTCCTGCTTGCCTCGACGATACCGTAGCTTGCGGCAATGTTGATGGAAACCGGTAATTCCGCCCTGAAGGACCCGATACGCGGGCGGTGAACGGTGCAAAAAGATACGATATGCTGGCGATGACTTCCTCCCCGTGTAGCGCTTCGGTTCGATCTTGCTCAACGGCTGCTTTACTTTTTCGCGGCCATCGCCGAAATGTCGCGGAACCGGGTTGGAGACCTTGATGCGCGTATTTTCATCCGATGGCGTTGACATAGCCTATACCGTCGACGGCGAAGGCGACCCGATCCTGCTCATCCACGGCTTCGCGTCGAACGCCGCGACCAACTGGAAGGACACGGGCTGGGTGCGGTGGCTGACCGGCAACGGCTTTCGCGTGATCTCGCTCGACAATCGCGGCCATGGCGCAAGCGCCAAGCTTTACGAGCCCGACGCTTACACGGGCCCGGTGATGGCGGAAGATGCGCGACGGCTGCTCGATCACCTCGGCATCGCGCGCGCCGACGTGATGGGCTATTCGATGGGCGCGCGGATAGCGGCTTTCCTCGCCCTGGCTCATCCCGAACGTGTGAGGCGAGCGATCTTCGCGGGGCTCGGCGCGAACATGATCCACGGCGTCGGCGATCCCGAACCCATCGCGGAAGCGCTGTTGGCCGACGATCCGGCGGCCGTGGACGACGCGAACGCGCGCGGCTTCCGCAGCTTTGCGGACAACACGAAAAGCGACCGGCGCGCGCTCGCCGCTTGCATCAAGGCTTCGCGCGACCGCATCCCCGGCGAAGACCTGGCGAGGCTGACAATGCCGGTCCTCGTCGCGGTCGGCACCGTGGACGCCATCGCAGGACCGGCGCAACCGCTCGCGGAGGCGATCCCCGGCGCGCGTGCGCTCGATATTCCGGGCCGAGATCATATGAAGGCTGTCGGCGACCGCGTGTTCAAGGACGGTGTGCTGGCCTTCCTGCGGGAGAAGCCATGATTATTTTCCGAGCAATGTGCATGGCTGGCAAAACTTTGCACAGCTTCGCGCTATCGGTTAAACTCGCGCCAAACGTCCGCTAAGGGGCATACCGCATCATGTTGAAGACGCATCGCCAGAGCACGGTCGCGGGCGTAGCTGCATGCGATCCAATCTGGGAACAGATCCGCGCCGAAGCGCATGACATCACGCGCCGGGAACCGGAATTGACCGCGTTCATCTATTCGAACGTTCTCAATCAGCGTTCCCTCGAACAGGCCGTGTGTCAGAGACTGGCGCAGCGTCTCGGCCACGAGGACGTCGACGCCGACCTCATCCGGCAGACCTTCACGGGCGTGGTCGAGAATCGTCCCGAACTTCTGGCGGCCTTTCGCGCGGACCTCGCAGCCGTCTTCGACCGCGATCCCGCTTGCAACCGCCTCATCGACCCGCTGCTTTACTTCAAGGGCTTTCATGCGCTCCAGACGCAACGCTTCGCGCACATCCTGTGGCATCAGGGGCGCGTAGACTTCGCGATGTATCTGCAAAGCCAGTCGTCGCGCACTTTCGGCATCGACATCCACCCAGCCGCGAAAATCGGGCGTGGCATCATGTTCGACCACGGGACCGGAATAGTCATCGGCGAAACCGCGGAGGTCGGCGACAATACCTCGCTTCTGCATGCGGTGACACTTGGCGGCAGCGGCAAGGAAACGGGCGATCGACATCCGAAGATCGGGCGCGGCGTGATGATCGGCGCGGGCTCGAAGATCCTTGGCAACATTCATGTCGGCGACTGCGCGCGCATCGCGGCCGGCAGCGTCGTGCTCAAGGACGTGCCGCCGAAAACGACTGTTGCGGGAGTGCCTGCGAGAGTGGTAGGCGAAGCGGGCTGCGCGCAGCCATCCAGAATGATGGATCAAGCGCTGAACGGAGATTGCGGCTGCTTCGATGAAAGCGCCGAACAGACAGGCACACCATGACGCCCGCAGAAATCAAGGCCCTCGAAAAATACCTCAGGAAGACTTTCGGTCTGGAGGCCATCGAGGTCAAGAAACGCCAGAAGAAGCAGGATTCCGTCGAAGTGTTCGTGAAGGAGGAGTTCATCGGCGTCATCTACAAGGACGATGAAGACGATGAAGTCAGCTATCAATTCCAGATGGCGATCCTCGAAGACGATCTGAAAGAGTAGGAAGGCGCGCCATGGCGATCTACGCCCTCGACGGTATTTCTCCCGAGTTGCCGCCCGAGGGCGATTTCTGGATCGCGCCGACAGCCGTGCTTGTCGGCAGGGTTCTCCTTGGCCGCGAGGCTTCGGTGTGGTTCGGATCTGTTCTGCGCGGCGACAACGATCCCATCGAGATCGGCGACGGCACGAATATTCAGGACATGACGATGATCCACACGGATCTCGGCGCGCCCGTGCGTGTCGGCCGGGGCTGCACCATCGGTCACCGTGTTACGCTTCATGGTTGTACGGTCGGCGACAACTGCCTCATCGGTATGGGCGCGACAATCCTCAATCACGCCGTGATCGGCGACAACTGCCTTATAGGCGCCGGCGCGCTCATCACAGAGGGCAAGCAGATTCCGGCGGGCTCCGTCGTGCTCGGGGCTCCCGGCAAGATCGCCCGGGAGGTCACAGCATCGGAGATCGAGGGGTTTCAACGGTCGGCTGCCGGGTATAGGGCCAATGCGCGCCGCTTTCGCGCGGGGCTCGTGTCGACCAGCGTTTGATCGTCGAGATCGCCAGAGCGGTGGCGCAGCGCCGACCCAAAGTAAAAAAATAGGCCGGTGCCTTGGCGTTAAGACACCGGCCTTTTCCTTTGACGACGGCGGGGACGGGACCTGGGGGGCAAGGATGCCGTCGTCATCGGTTCGCGTGAATAACCCGCGCGCGGCTTCAGGGTTCCGGTCACATTCGAGATAATTCGCGCCCGGCGCTCGAATGCGGGAAGCTCGTCATTGCGACCGGCTCCGCTGGGGCGAGATTTTGCGCGGCAAAGCCCTCGAAAACCCTTTGAAACGAGTGCGCGGTCGGCATCTGCTTGCGCGTTTCCCGCTTCGCGCGCATCATGAGAGTTGCCCGAAACGCAAAAATGCGGCGGGCACCGCGGCATCAAACTCGCCGCGACCGTATTCTGGGAGGAATACCATGAGCGTTGCAGGAATTCTCAAAGGCAAGGGCCGCACCGTCCTCAGCGTGCTGCCGAATCGAACGGTTTTCGAGGTCGTTCGTCTGCTTCACGCCAACCGGATCGGCGCCGTCGTCGTGGTTGACGAACAGCATCGCGTGCTCGGCATCGTGTCGGAACGGGACATCGTGCGCATTCTCGCGGAGCGCGGACCGGCCTCGCTCGATGAAACGGTGGCCGATCACATGACGCGCCCCGTCTCCACCTGCTCCGAGCATCACAGCATCGACTGGGTGATGGAGGAGATGACACAGCATCGCTTCCGGCATGTCCCCGTCACGGAGAAGGAGCGGCTCGTCGGCATCGTCTCCATCGGCGACGTGGTGAAGGCGAAGCTTGAGGTGGCGGAAGCAGAGGCGGCGCAGATGCGGCAGTATTTTGCCGCCAGTTGAGCAACGAGCCAAGACGACGGAAGCTAAGGGCGCGGGCATCTGGGACGCCAAAGGCGAGCGCCTTTGGCGACGCCTGGAAAGCCTCAGGCGCTGAGGCTCGGTCGATCCACGCCCTCACGCCGGAGCGACGCGAGATAGCGCTGCGCCGCGAGACGCCCCTGCTCGATGGCAAGTTCCGCCTTGTGAAAGTCGAACAGCCCGATCCCGTCGAGATGAACCTGAATGGTGGCGTCGGGCGGATCGCCAGCCAGCCTTGAGCGCGCAATGCGGTTCTGCGTGATGTTGAACGCTTCGAGCACGACGCGCGGAATGCCGGGCGAAGCGTCGCGGTCACGGTCGCGCTTTCGCCCGCCCCCGCCCCACACCTGCCGCCGCACAAGCGCGAAACGACTTTTCTTCACGCGCTCATCGACGTCGGTGCGTTCCGCCCGCTGGTCGAAAGACGCCTCCGCCTCGATCGGGAAAAGCGTGTTGCGGACATAATGGCCGGAATGAAGCGTCACCGCGATCACGAAGTTTGCGCCCATCGCGCGCGCCGCCGTCACGGGGACCGGATTGACGAGCGCGCCGTCCATGAGCCAGCGCCCGCCGATGCGAACAGGCTTGAAGATGCCCGGCAGCGCGTAGGACGCGCGAAGCGCCGCCGCGAGCGACCCCTTCGTGAGCCACACTTCCTGCCCTGTGCCGAGTTCGGTTGCGATGGCGGCGAATTTCTTCGGCAGCTCCTCGATGTGAAGATCGCCGATATGCGAAGCGAGCGTCTTTTCCAGCCGCTTGCCGGACACGAGGCTCGAACCCGCGAGATTGACGTCGAGATAGCGGATCAGCTTGCGCATCGTCATCTCGCGCGCGAAACTTTTCAGGTCGGCGAGCTGTCCCGCCGCGTAATACCCTCCCGCGACCGCGCCGATGGATGTGCCCGCAACAATGTCCGGCTCGAACCCGGCTTCGATCAGCACATCGAGCACGCCGATATGGGCAAGCCCGCGCGCCGCGCCACCTCCGAGAGCAAGTCCGACCTGCGCCTTTCTCATGCCCTGTCCCGCTTGTGAATCGCCACCTCTAGGGATGAGGAACGGGATTTAAGGAGCAAGTGCGACGTTCTGACGACAGTCGTGTGGTTCGCTGGTCGGTGGCTCGACATTGGTCCTTCATTTCGACCGGTGTCTCCGCACTGTAACCGATCCTGCGATAGAAACGGGTTAAACCTTTTTTTCGCAGCGGCTTATCTTGTAACGAATTCGAGAGCGACACGGTCGGCGTCAGCCTCGACGCGCCGATAAAAGCACGAGTGGCGGCCCGTATGACACGCGGCTTCGCCCTGAAGCTCGACCTTCACCCAAAGCACATCCTGGTCGCAGTCGGTCAGAAGCTCGCGGACGCGAAGCACGTTTCCGCTCGTCTCGCCCTTTTTCCAGAGCGACTTTCGCGAGCGGCTGTAGAAATGCGCCTCGCCGGTCTCGATGGTGAGCCGCAGCGCCTCCGCGTTCATGAAGGCGAACATGAGAACGCCGCCGCTTTCCGCGTCGGTCACTATGGCCCCGATCAGGCCGTGCTCGTCGAAACGCGGCGTGAAGGCGGTGCCTTCCTCAAGCTCAGCCTTGCTGGCAGAGGGGGCGGCGAATGAAAGATTGCTGTCGGGGCTCATTTTTCTTCTCACCTGCCGGTCAATACGCGCGCGCCGTTCACAAGCTGCAGGAAGCGTTCGCGCTCGGCCTTGTCTTCACTGAAAATGCCCGTGAACCGCGTTGTGATGGTCGTCGTGCCCTTCTTGTGAACGCCGCGCATCGTCATGCATTGATGCAGCGCGTCCATCATCACGGCGACGCCCTTCGGCTTCAACGTCTCCTGAATGCAATCGGCGATCTGCGCCGTCATCGTTTCCTGCGTTTGAAGACGCTTTGCATACAGGTCGACCACACGCGCCAGCTTCGAAATGCCGACGATGCGCCGGTCGGGAATGTAGGCGACATGCGCAACGCCGATGATCGGCACCATGTGATGCTCGCAATGGGACGCAAAATCGATGTCGCGCAGCATGACGATATCGTCGTAGCCCTGCACGTCCTCGAAGGTGCGCGACAGCTCACCCACCGGGTCGCCGTCATAGCCCCAGAAATATTCGGCATAGGAATCGACCACGCGCTTCGGCGTATCCAGCAGCCCTTCTCGGGACGGATCGTCGCCCGTCCATGCGAGGAGCGTGCGAACGGCGGCTTCGGCTTCCTCGCGCGACGGCCGATTTGCGCCACCCGCCGCACGCGAGCCGCTTTGCGGTTCCCGCGTTGGCGGTACCGGCGCTGACGCATTTCTTTCCATGAAGCGAACCTCTGCGCGGGGCGCGCACGTGAAAACGCGGCCCCGCATGATCGATGAAAACGGACGAAGAACCACTCACGGCGGCGGCGATTGCATACGTCGCGTCAAAACAGCATATAATCGTAACGGAGAGGGCGGCAAGCCCGCAAGGCCGCGCTTCAGGCGCGCGGGCATGCCATTTTCAGGATACCGATGACCAATCTGGAAGACATCTACACCGGAAAAGTGCTTGAGCTTTCGGCGAACATGCCGCGCGCCGGGCGTCTCGAACACCCCGATGCCACGGCATCGGCGCACTCGAAACTCTGCGGCTCGCGCATCACGGTCGACCTCACGATGGACGGCGACCGCGTGACGGATTACGCGCAGGACGTGCGCGCCTGCCTTCTCGGCCAAACCTCGGCCGCGGTCATGGGCGCGAACATCGTCGGCTCGACGGCAGCGGAGCTTCGCGCGGTGGGAGCGCAGATGCGGCGCATGCTGAGACAAGGCGGCGAACCGCCATCAGGGCGCTGGGCGGACCTCGCCATCCTCGAAATGGTGCGCGATTACAAGGCGCGCCACGCGTCCACGCTGCTCGTGTTCGACGCGGTGGAAGACGCTATCGCCGCGGTCGAGGCAAAGCGCGGCAAGGTTTGAGACGTTTTAAATTCGAGGGTCGACCCACTTATATTTTTCAGGCGCGCGTCGTTCGCCGCGAAAATTTCCGCACCCATCCGCACGTCATGGCATCAAAAGTTATCGCATCAAAAACGGCACCGTGAACCCGTGAAACAATACTTGTGTTCGGGCGTCTTCTGACGAACTCTATTGTCCTCTCCAGGCGAGAGATCCATTTGCGGGAGGCTTGATTGCGGTGGCCGGAACGAAGCTGCTCCTTATGCTTGGCGGTTATGTCGCCATGCTCCTCTGGGGTCTGCATATGGTGCAAACCGGCGTCTCGCGCGGCTTCGGCGGGACGCTTCGCCACCTTCTGAGAACAGCGCTCGATACAAGGTGGAAGGCGTTCCTCTGCGGCACAGCCGTTACGGCTCTTCTGCAAAGCAGCACGGCAACCGCCTTCATGCTGGCCGGCTTTCTCAGCGCCGGTTACGTCGATCTGCCCCTCGCGCTGGCCGCGATCCTCGGCGCGAATGTCGGCACGACGCTGATCGTGCAGCTTCTCACTTTCGACATTTCGGCGGTCATTCCCGTGCTGTTGCTCGGCGGCCTCGTCGCCTTCAAGCGCGCCGGCCTGTCGCGAACACGCGACATGGGGCGGATAGCGATCGGCCTCGGGCTCATGCTGCTTTCGCTGCGGCTCATCGCGGAGGCGCTTCACCCTGTCGAGCAAGCGGAACCGCTGCGCGTCCTGTTCTCGTCGCTCGCGAGCGATCCCGTGCTTACGTTCCTGATCGGCGCCGCATTGACATGGGCTGCGCACTCAAGTGTAGCCAGCGTACTGTTCGTGATGTCCCTTGCCGCAACATCCGTGCTGCCCATGTCCGCCGCCCTTGCCTTCGTGCTCGGCGCGAATTTCGGCAACACGATCCCGCAGCTTATTGCAACGTCGGGCGATCCGGCCTCGCGACAGCTCGCGCTCGGAAATGTCCTCGTGCGGAGCCTCGGCTGCGTTGCCGCCCTGCCCTTTCTTCCCGGCATCGCGGTTTGGCTCGATGGCAATCTCGGCGTCCCGGCCGAGGAAGTTGCGGCTTTCCACATGCTCTTCAACGTGGCTGTCGCAATCCTGTTTCTTCCGCTGACAACCCCTCTCGCGGCTCTCTGCAAACGGCTTTCTCCCAAGGTGCCCGCGAAAAAGGCGGGCGCGCCGCTTTACATCTCGCTGTCCACCCCGCCCGCCCTGTCGAGCATCGCGCTGGCCGACGCCGCGCGCGAAACGCTCCGCATGGCAGATACGGTCGAACTGATGTTGCGCAATCTCAAGCTTGCGATCGGCATGAACGACCGCAAGCTTCTGGCCGAGATCGAGACGCTCGACGACACCGTCGATGCGCTTCACAACGCCATCAAGCTCTATCTCATCGAGATCGGCAACGAGGAGGGGCTTGCGGACGAGGACCGGCGCCGCTGCTGGGAGATCCTCGACTTCGTGATCAATCTCGAACATGCGGGCGATATTCTCGACAAGAGCCTGCGCGAGATCGCGGCGAAGAAGATCAAGCACCGCCTCAGCTTCTCCGAGGAGGGGCAGGCCGAGATCGATGAAATGCTGGACAGGGTGATCGCCGACCTTCGCCTTGCGCTCGGCGTATTCATGAACGGCGACGAGCGCCGCGCGCGCGAACTGGTCGATGAAAAGGTCTATCTGCGCGACTTCGAGCGCCGCCTGATCGAAAGCCACCTGAAACGCTTGCAGATCGGGCGGGCGGAAAGCCTCGAAACCTCAGCCCTGCACCTCGACATCGCGCGCGATCTGAAGCGCATCGCGTCGCATTTCGTGTCGGTCGCCTACCCGATCCTTGAGGAAAAGGGGGCGCTGCTGCGCACAAGGCTCATCAGCTAGGCAGTGTACGAAGCGCCTGCCCTGTTGCATGCGCGGCTGGAACGTGGGAAAGCTTTCGCAAAATTCCCGCGCAGATCCAACGGCACGCACTTCCAGGCACGCTCCCCATGAAATTCACGCTTTCCTGGCTCAAGGACCATCTCGACACCAACGCCACGCTCGACGAGATCGCGGCGAAGCTCACGCTCATCGGCCTCGAAGTCGAAGGCATCGAGAACAAGGCCGCGAAGCTCGAAAGCTTCATCATCGCGCGCGTCGTCGAGGCGGAGCCGCATCCGAACGCCGACAAGCTGCGCGTGCTGAAGGTCGACAACGGCACTGAGCTGTTGCAGGTCGTCTGCGGGGCGCCGAACGCGCGCGCGGGGCTTCTCGGCGTGTTCGCTCAACCCGGCACCTACGTTCCCGGCCTCGACGTGACACTCGGCAAGGCGAGCATCCGCGGCGTCGAATCGCTCGGCATGATGTGTTCCGAGCGCGAGCTTCTGCTTTCCGCCGAGCATAACGGCATCATCGAGCTGCCCGAGGCGGCGGCGGAGCATGTCGGCAAGCGCTTCGTGGATTTCGCCGGGCTCGACGATCCGGTGATCGAGATTGCCATTACGCCGAACCGGCCCGACTGCCTCGGCGTGCGCGGCGTGGCGCGCGACCTCGCGGCGGCGGGCCTCGGCACGCTGAAGCCCGCGCCGGAGGGCTTCGAGGGCGGCGCGTTCCCCTCCCCCATCACCATCGAATTGCCGCTGCCGGAAGGCGCGGAAAACGCCTGCCCGCATTTCGTCGGCCGCCTCGTGCGCGGTGTGAAGGTCGGCCCCTCGCCCGAATGGCTCCAGCGCCGCCTCAAGGCCATCGGCCTGCGCCCGATCAACGCGGCGGTGGACGTGACGAACTACGTCTCCTACGACCGCGCGCGCCCGCTCCATGTCTACGACGCCGACAGGCTCGAAGGCCCCATCGCGGCGCGTCTTGGCCGCGCGGGCGAGAGCTTCGTCGCGCTCGACGGCAAGACGTATGAGGTGGACGGCACCATGTGCGTGATCGCCGATGCGGCGCGCGTGCTGGGGCTCGGCGGCGTCATGGGCGGCGAGGCATCCGGCACGACAGAAGCGACGACCTCCATCTTCATCGAAAGCGCGTATTTCGATCCCGCGCGGACGGCGGCGACGGGCCGCAAGACCGGTATCAATTCGGACGCGCGCTTCCGTTTCGAACGCGGCATCGATCCGCAAAGCCAGATCGAGGGCTTGAACCTCGCGACGAAGCTGATCCTCGACTTCTGCGGCGGCGAGGCGAGCGAAGTCGTTTCCGCTGGCGCGGCGCCTGCCGGCAAACCCGCCGTGGCGTTCGACCCGGCGCTCGTGCAGAAGCTGTCCGGCGCGCGCTTCTCCGGCGCGGAGATCGCTGCGGCGCTGAAGCATCTCGGCTTCACCATCTCCGGCACCGGCCCGGTTTTCACCGTGACCCCGCCATCGTGGCGGCCCGACATCAAGGGCGCGGCCGACCTCGTGGAAGAGGTGGTGAGGCTCTCCGGCGCCGAGCGCATCCCGTCCACGCCGCTGCCGCGCGATCCCGGCATCGCGCGCGCCGTGCTCACGCAGAGCCAGAAGCGCGTGCTCGCGGCGCGCCGCACGCTCGCCACGCGCGGCCTCGTCGAAGCCGTTACATGGTCCTTCATCTCCGAAGCCGAGGCGCGCCATTTCGGCGGCGGCGCGGCGGCGCTGAAGCTTGCCAACCCGATTTCCAGCGAAATGACCGACATGCGGCCGAGCCTGTTGCCCGGCCTTCTCGAAGCCGCGCGCGCGAATGCCAATCGCGGCTTCGAGGACGTTGCGCTGTTCGAGATCGGCCAGATCTTCAAGGGCGCGAAGCCGGAGGATCAGGCGAACGCGGCGAGCGGCGTCCGCACCGGCACGGCGCGGCTTGGCGGCGCTGGCCGCCATTGGGACGGCGCGGGCAAGGCGGTCGACGTGTTCGACGCCAAGGCCGATGCGCTCGCCGTGCTGGAGGCGCTGGGCCTCGATCCCGCCCGCGTGCAGGTCACGCGCGAGGCGCCCGCATGGTATCACCCCGGCCGCTCCGGCGCGCTGAAACTCGGTCCGAAGACCGTGCTCGGCCATTTCGGCGAGCTTCACCCCGAGACGCTGAAGGTGCTCGACATCTCCGGCTCCGTCGCCGTGTTCGAGATCTTCCTCGACGCCGTGCCCGCGCCGCGCAGGAAGGGCACCGCCAAGGGCGCGCTGATCCTCTCCGGCTTCCAGCCCGTGCAGCGCGACTTCGCCTTCCTCGTCGACAAGGACGTGGAGGCCGCCGCCGTGCTGCGCGCCGCCGAAGGAGCGGAAAAGGCGCTCATCAGCCGCGTTGCCGTGTTCGACGTGTTCGAGGGCAAGGGCGTGCCGGAGGGCAAGAAGTCGCTCGCCATCGAGGTGACGCTCACGCCGCCCGACCGCACGCTGACGGAGGCCGAAATCGAGGCTGTATCGCAAAAAGTCGTCGCGCAGGTGCAGAAGGCGACGGGAGCTGAGCTTAGGGGATAGTCGCTCGGCCCACTGGTATTTGATGGCCCAAGTTTTGGAGGCGCGAGTGAGCAACGACCGGCCACCAGAAAATGCAACCGAAAAACCGGCAGTCTTACTATTCATTATGGTAGGCCTGACTCCGTTTATAGGCTCTATTTTTATATTTACCTATGTTTATATTGGGCCATTTATTGAAGGAAGCGGAGTATACGGGGGTGCAATACATCCAATGGATTACAGCACCGCCGATTCCATATCGTCTTTTATTTTTGTTTGGTTTTTTTTCGCAATAATTGGTTATTTTTTTACTTTTATTCCTTCTCTAGTCGTCGCCGTTGTCACAAATTCAATAATCATCAAACGCGGTCGATTCAGCATCTTGGAAACTGTCTTATTATCCTTTCTCGCCATCGGTGTGCTTGGTTTGCAATTGGCTCTCATAAGATGTGGAGCAACGATTGAATGCTATGCTGGACTACTTCCAGCGGCTTGGAAGCTCGTTTCAATAGCACTGCCGCTCACGCTCCCGACAGCCTTCGTCATTCGCTGGCTTTTCTTCCGATTGAAGGTGATGAGATAGACGCCAAACACGCCTTAAAAACCGGCTGCTCGTGTTTCTCGTTCCGGGTCGCTCCGCAGCCGTGAGAATCACTGATTAAAGCGTGCGCGCGACGCGGAAGCCGTAATAGCCGAGCCGGATGTCCGCGTAGAGGCGGCTGCGGCTCGCCGCGCGCAGGAATTGCGGGCCGTCGTTCCACGAACCGCCGCGCAGGACATGGCCGGAATTGCCGTTCACCTGTGCGCCGCCGCTCGCCTTCAGGTGGTCTTTCTTGTCCCAGTAGCCACGGTGCCACTTGTCGGCGCACCATTCCCAGACATTGCCGTGGACCTGATACAGGCCCCACGGGTTGGCCTCGAAGTCGAGCACCGGCACCGTCCCCTTGCGATGCACGTCCGCCTCGCCGCCGCCTTCGTAGACATGCGTACCGTCGTAATTCGCCTGCTCCGGCGTGATCGAGGAGCCCCACCAGAACGGCGTCGCCGTGCCCGCGCGGGCCGCATATTCCCATTCCGCCTCGGACGGCAGCCGGTATGGCTTGCCCGTTGTCTTGCCGAGCCATTCCACATAGGCCGAGGCGTCTTTCCAGCTCACGCCGATGACGGGGTGGCTGTCGTCCTGTGCGAAACCGTGGCTGCGAAGCGTGCCCGCGTCGTGGCCGGTCGCCGCGACGAACGCTTTGAACTCTCCGCGCGTCACCGCCCCGCGCCCGATGGCGAACGGCTTCGGGATCGTCGTCTCGTGCTGCGGGCTTTCCGCGCCGACCTCCCACGCCTCGCGCTGCGGCTCGTCGTTCGGCGCGCCCTGCAAAAAGCGGCCCGACGGCACGACAACCAGTTCCGGCCCCGCCTCGATGTCCTTGAACCATTCGGTCTTGCCCGCGCCCGGCAGGAACCAGCGCCCGTGCTCGTTCGCGGGATGCGGCGTGTCGACCTCGATCCGGCCTTCCTCGCGCCAGATCGCTTCGAGGCGCTCGCGCTCGGCGCGCTCCTCCTCGGTTTCGATGCGGACGGGAGCAACCGGAGCCGCAACCGGCGATGCCAATGCCGGAAGGTCGCCGGCAGCCGCAGACTGCGATCCGAAGATGATCGAGAGAATTGAACGGCCCATCCCCGCCTCCTTGCCCGCTTCTTAGGCCCGCCCGTTCAACGCCGAAGGGCGGAGCCGCTGAAAATCGTATCCTGCCCATCGGGTACGACAAGCCGCGCGTGAGCGCAAGACGAAGGCGGCCACAGCGTCAACGCGGCCCGGCCATCGGCGGGATATCTTTGGCTCGTGCGCGAGGAACAACCTCGGTGGCCTGAAGGGGTAAAGAGGTAAAGATTTAGGGGGTAATCGTCCTGGCAACCCGGAAACCGATGCTGACGAAACGGCCATCCGAGCTGCTGCTGTCGCGGTTGGCCGCGCGGAGGTGCCGAGGAACGTTTTCCCACGAGCCGCCGCGAACAACACGCCGCTTGCAGTCTCCGGTTTTCCAGGCTTTATGGTCTGCCGGTGCGCCGTCGTAGTTCCGGTTCCAGCAATCTTCTGTCCACTCCCATACGTTCCCGTGGACTTGGTACAGCCCCCAGGGGCTGGGCTCGAACGATTTGACGGGCAACGTCCTGCCGCGGTATTCGCCCTTCTGGCCGCCAGCGTAAGCATAGGTGCCATCGTAATTCGCCAATTCCGGCGTGATCGACGATCCCCACCAGAACGGCGTCGTCGTGCCCGCACGGCACGCATATTCCCATTGCGCCTCTGATGGCAGATGGTAAGCCGCGCCGGACGCCTTCGACAGCCATGCGACATAGGCTTGGGCTTCGTCCCAATTCACGCCGACAACAGGGTGGCTGTCATCCTGCGCGAAACCGGGATCGCGCCACGACTTTGTCGGGTCGTCCTTCCATTCCGTGCCGGTCCCGACAAGGGCTCCGTCTTCGATTTTATGCCCGGTGGCCGCGACAAACGCCGCGAACTCACCCCGCGTTACCGCGTACCGCCCGATGGCGAACGCCTTGGGGATCGTTACCTCGTGCTGCGGGCTTTCGGCGACGTAGCGCTGCGGCTCGTCCTTCGGCGAGCCCATCTGGAACCGCCCCGATGGCACGACAACCATCTCCGGGCCGTTTTCGATGTCCTTGAACCACTCCGTCTTGCCCGCCCCCGGCAGAAACCACCGGCCTTGTGCGTTCGTGACGAACGGCGCGCCGATCTCGATCCGCTCTTCCGCCTTGTAGCGCGCCACGCGCGCCTTGATGAGCTTCAGTTCCGCGACCGCGCGCCGCTCCCCATGCGGCACATCCGCCAGAAAAGCCTCGTAGGCCGGGACCGTATTTTCTTCTTGCGCCGCGTTCAGGAGATGGTTCTCCGCCTCGACGGCGTAAAACCCCTTCGGATATTTATTCAGGTAGAAGACATAATAGCGGCGCGCGCCGCTCGCCTGCACCTCCGCCCAAAGCTCGGCCTCCGCCTGGGAGACGGCGGCTGGCGCAGTCTCCCTCGCGGGCAGAGGCGGAGCCGCATGCGGCACGGCAGACGTCTGCAGCACGATAACAGGCTGCTCCGGCGGAACCTTGAGAATGCGGCGAATATAGAAAACGAGAATTGGGGCCGCCACCGCCACGGCAAGCGTAACCGCCGCGGTGAAAATTTCGTTCGAACTGAATGATCCGCTCATGCCTGTCCCCGATCCGCCGTCATGCGCGACGGCGGCCCGCCAGAATTGAAACCTGAATATCGCGCGCGAAGCTGTGCCTCGGCGCAAGATAGGGGCTCGCGGCCGCCCTGTTAAGCTTCTTTTCAGTAAATGAGGAGCTAATGCCCCGCGCCGTCCGTCACCTTCACCGCGAAGGCATAGGCCAGCGCGTCCTCCTTCAACTGCTCGAAGCGGCCCGACGCGCCGCCGTGGCCCGCGTCCATGTTGATCTTGAGCAGCAAGAGATTGCCGTCCGTCTTCGTCGCGCGGAGCTTCGCCGCCCATTTCGCGGGCTCCCAATAGGTCACGCGCGGATCGGTGAGCCCGCCCGTGATGAGGAGCGGCGGGTAATTTTGCGCGCGCACGTTGTCGTAAGGGCTGTAGGCCGCGATGGTGCGGTAATCCTCGACACTCGCGATGGGGTTGCCCCATTCGGGCCACTCGGGCGGGGTGAGCGGCAGCGTGTCGTCGAGCATGGTGGAGAGCACGTCCACGAAGGGCACGTCCGCCACGACGCCCGCGAACAGCTCCGGCGCCATGTTCGCGACCGCGCCCATGAGCATGCCGCCCGCCGAGCCGCCATGCGCCACGATGCGGCCCTCGCCCGTGAAGCGCTCGGCCGCGAGATAGCGCCCGGCGGCGATGAAGTCCTTGAAGGTGTTCGTCTTCTTCGCGAGCTTACCGTCCTTGTACCAGCGATAGCCCTTGTCCTTGCCGCCGCGGATATGGGCGATGGCGTAGACGAAGCCGCGATCGACGAGGCTGAGGCGCGTGGTCGAGAAGCCCGCCGGGATCGACATGCCGTATGAGCCGTAGCCGTAGAGGAGGCACGGCGCGGTGCCGTCGAGCGGGGTGTCCTTGCGATAGAGGAGCGAGACGGGCACCGTTTCGCCGTCCCATGCGGGCGCATGGACGCGCCGCGTCACGTAATCCGCCGCGTTATGACCGCTCGGCACTTCCTGCGTCTTGCGCAAGGTGCGCTCCCGGGTGCGCATGTCGTAGTCGAACACCTGACGCGGCGTCGTCATCGAGGAATAGACGAAGCGCAGCGTATCGGTGTCGTATTCGTAGCCCCCGCCGAACCCGAGCGAATAGGCCTCCTCGTCGAAAGCGATGGCATGCTCGCTGCCGTCCGAGGCGTTGCGTATCACGATGCGCGGCAGCCCGTCCTCGCGTTCGAGCCGCACGATCCAGTTCCTGAAACAGGTCACGTCGAGGATAAGGCGTCCCGGCTTGTGCGGCACGAGTTCCCGCCAGTTTGCGCGCGCCGGTGCATCGACCGGCGTCTCCACGATCTTGTAGTCTTCCGCGCCGCCTTCGTTCGTCAGGATGATGAAGCGGCCTTCGTGATGATCCACGCTGTAATCGTGGTTCACCTCGCGCGGCGCGACGTCGCGAAGCCCCTGATCCGGCGCGGCAAGGTCGAGAAAATGCACTTCCGCCGTCTCGTGATCGCCCGCGCTGATGAAGACGAAACGCTTGTCGAGGCTTTCGCCCACGCGCGTGAAGAAGCCGGAATCCTTTTCGCGATAGACGAGTTCATCCTCGCTCGCGGGCGTGCCGAGCTTGTGGCGCATCACCTGAAGCGGGCGGCGATGCTCGTCCACGCGGATGTAATAGAAGGCGCTCGCGTCCGGCGTCCACACCGCGCCGCCTTCCGAGTCGGGCACGAAATCGGCGGTGTCCTCGCCCGTTTCGAGGTCGCGCACACGAAACGCGTAAAACTCCGAGCCCTTGTCGTCATAGGCATAGGCGAGCTTCCTGTGATCCGGGCTCCAGTCGATCGCGCCGAGCGAGAAATACGGCTTGCCCCTGGCGAGCGCATCGCCATCGAGCAGCACCTGAGCAGCGCCGCCGCCGCGCGGCTCGCGGATGAGGCGCGGATGCTGCCCGCCCACGACGAAATCGGTGAAATAGGCGAAGGGGCCATCCGGTGCCGGCACGGAGGAGTCGTCCTCCTTGATGCGCCCCTTCATCTCCGCGAAGAGCGTTTTCTGAAGCGCTTCGGTGTCCTCCATGGCCGCCTTGGTGTAGGCGTTTTCGGCGTCGAGATAGGCGCGCACGTCAGCCGACAGCGCTGAGGGATTGCGCATCACCTCCTGCCAGTTGTCGACGCGCAGCCATGCGTAATCGTCGACACGCTCGATGCCGTGGTGGATGTCGCGGGCTGGCCGCTTGTCGGCAACAGGCGGGCGGGAGGTTGTCTCGTGCGCGTCGTTGGCCATGGCCTGCCCTTTCTTGATTGGGATCGGTCCGTTGTTATTAAGCGCTGCGGGCTCTCTTCTCAACGGCGACATGGCGGAAAGAACGAGAGGCCTCGCGCGATCTCGCGAAAATCTGACCGCATGTTCATCAACGAGTGCGAACAGAGATGCTAGAACGAAGGGCAGGAAAACAACTTCAGGTATGAAAGACGCATGATGAACAGCCCGCGCCGCCTCGCCGCCGCATTGGCGTTCGCCGCAGCGACAGCCCTTCCCCTGGCGCCTCACAGCGCGGTCGCGAAGGACGATCCGCTATCGCGCGAAGCCATGTACGAAGACCCCGACGCGCCGGTGAGCGGCAACCCGAAGGGCGACGTCACCATCGTCGCGTTTCTCGACTACAACTGCCCCTATTGCAAGAAGTCGGTCGGCGACCTCAAGCGCATTGTCAAGGACGATGGCAAAATTCGCCTGATCTACAAGGAATGGCCGATCCTTGGGAACGCGTCGAAACTCGCCTCAAGGCTCGCGCTTGCGGCCAATTATCAGGGCAAATACGAAGCCGCGCACGAAGCTCTCATGCGCGCGGTCAATCACTCGTCGACCAGGGCACAGCTCGTGAAGGCGCTCGGCAACGCCGGCATCGACACGACGCAGCTCGAGGCCGATCTCGCCGCGCATGGAAAGGACATCGACCGGGCGCTCGCGCGCAACGACGCGCAGGGCGACATCGTCGGCTTTCAGGGCGCGCCCACCTATCTCATCGGGCCGCTCGTCTCCTCGACACTCGATTACGCGGGCTTCAAGCGCGCCGTTGCCGACGCGAGGGCGCGCCAGGCGGCGCAGTAGTCGAGCGCGCATTTGTAACGAGCCGATCAAGAAGCGGTTAGCGCAGGGCCGTCATAATCAGAGACCAGTGGGAAGTCCGGTGCCGCCGCTGTATGATGAAAGGGCTCTCGCATGAAGTCGCTCCGCCCTGTCTGGATCGTGCTGGCCCTCCTCACGGCTGCAGCGGTTTTCTATTCCTGGGTGCAAGCCTGGACCACCGACTATTCCGCGTGGCATATCGTCGGCCTCGGCCTGAGCGTGGTGTTTCTAGCGCTCGTGTGGCTTTATCCCGGCAATCGCCAGCCGACGAAGCCGCCGCGCTGATGCGGCCTGCGCAAGCGCGCTGCGTTGACATCCGCATACGGAGTTGCTAGTCACCGGGTCGGTTGGCAGTTCACCAAGGCGTTGCCGCCCCGACAAGGGGAGCTAAACCTGCCCTCTATCGGTGTCACGGACTCTTATCCCGCGCCAGGTCGCAAGACGGCAACCCCGACAATCCAGGCATGGATCGGCGCAATGTCGAGGGGTAAGCCATGTCACACCTACGCCAACGCGCTGGCACCTGCGCGCATGCATCTCCAACCATCATTAAGACGGCCCTTGGCCCTGTCGAGTGCGCCTCTTACGGCGAAGGTCCGGCCATGATCGCCTTGCACGGCGGATTGGGCGGCTTCGACCAGAGCCTGCTTCTGGCGCGGGCTGCCGTCTCGGCGCCGGGGTATCAAATACTGGCCATATCGCGTCCCGGCTATCTCGGAACGCCTTTGAATGCCGGGCAGACGCCTGAAGAGCAGGCGGACCTTTGCAAAGCCCTGCTCGACGCGCTCGAAATCGAGAAGGCCGCAATCATAGCCGTCTCGGCCGGAGGGCTCCCCGCGCTTCAATTCGCCCTGCGCCATCCGGAACGGTGCTGGGGATTGGTGCTGGTCTCCGCCGCGACAGGCCATCTCGACGCGCCGCCCGAGGTTCCCGGGCGTCTTGCCGCGATGAGGCTGCTGTCGCGCATTCCCTTCGCGACAGCCCTGGTGCGATGGCGCATGAGGCTCACGCCCGAAGCGTCAGCGCGCCGCTCCATCGCAGCGGCTGACTTGCGGCAGAGCACCCTCGCCCATCCCGACGCGGGCCCGCTGATGCTCGCGCTTTCGCTGAGTGTGCTGGAAAGACTGCCGGAGCGTCTTCCCGGCGTCATGAACGACATGGCGCAACTGAAGGCGGCGAACGTTTACCCGCTGGAGAATATCCCCCCGCCGGTTCTTGTCGTGCATGGCACCGGCGACCGCGTGGTGCCCTTTTCGCATGCGCTGGAGGTCGCGAACAGGATGGAACGCTCCGAACTCATGGCAATCGAGAACGGCGAACATCTAAGTCTGTTCACGCACCTGGATGTCATAAGGGATCGGGTTCGAATCTTCCTCGCCCGCCACGTTCCGGCGCCACCATCGTGCGCTCAATCGGACGCGGCACGACGCTGTGGTTCCTGATTGTCGGTCAGCTTACCTGGGTCAGATCGGGTCAGGTTTGGCGCAGGCGGATTTGACGCCCGGATTCGGTCCGGGCGTATCAAACCGATTATTGCAGCGCTGCCCAAACGATAGAAACCGATGAGGCTGCGGATAACCCGCCTTCATCAAATCAAAAGCGGCGCCGATACTTCTGTTTTGTCGCGCTCTTATCGGATTTTTCGGAACTCGCTTGCGCGGCGCAGCACCATCTCGCCCGCGCGAATCGGCCTTCCAAGCCCGAGCGCCGACAACAACAACCGGGATTGCGCAGCCTTTGGACTGGTCTTGGCGGACGCGAAAAGCTCGCCTGGATACCGGGCCAGCGCGCGCAAATTTCGGCTGTCGGCGCATGAACGCCTCGCACGCAACTTCTTTCAATCGCGGCGACGTAAGAGGGCGATCATATGTTGCCTAGCTCCCGAACTCTTGATATGAGGATGCGCGCGCGACAGGCGGCATGCGAAATCGACCTTCGGGTCGGCCGTTGTTCTTCGTGTGTCCGCGTTTCCCGCTACGGAGAGGTGCTAGAGTGGTTGAATAGGCCGGTCTCGAAAACCGGAGTACGGGCAACCGTACCGTGGGTTCGAATCCCACCCTCTCCGCCAATCCGTGTTTTTTTCCTTCGCAAAATCAGGCCCTAAAGTCGAACTCTGGCTAACGGTTGCGAGCCTGTTAGCCAATCCGGGTTTTCGCTTTTGCGACGCTCCATCGCCCTTCTGCGCTTCTTGAAGGGCGTAAATCGCGCTCGCAAGATGACCGCAGTTGCGCGATGAAAAGTGAAATCCGTGTTCTATGACAAAAATGTTTTATTCAAAACTTCGGATAAGCCATTGACCTGTCGTCCAAGCGAGGCCGATGACAAAAACGAAGTTTCATCCTGAAACGCCGCCGCCTCGCGACTGGGGAAAGCATACCTTCCTCGGCGGAACAAAAAAGTTTCATTCGAAAGACGAGATCGAACAGCTGACCAGGACCAACGGATGTCGGTTCATCCCGCGTGGGCGGGGAACACGTGATTGAAGACCGCCTCTGGAACCCGAGCACCGGTTCATCCCCGCGTGGGCGGGGAACACCCATCCGCGAGTACGACGCCGAGGTTCAAGCCCGGTTCATCCCCGCGTGGGCGGGGAACACATATGACAATTGCTCCCGGCTCGTAGCCAAGACGGTTCATCCCCGCGTGGGCGGGGAACACATTTTTGCAGGGCGTCACTTGTTGACCCTTTCCGGTTCATCCCCGCGTGGGCGGGGAACACGTAATCCTCTGCGACCACGTCGAAGATCGTGGCGGTTCATCCCCGCGTGGGCGGGGAACACAGGGCCGCCGCCGTCATTTGGTCAGCCGCGACCGGTTCATCCCCGCGTGGGCGGGGAACACATCCCAATCGCCGACGTCGCCAAGTTTAGTGCCGGTTCATCCCCGCGTGGGCGGGGAACACTGAAAGCTCGTGAACTGATCCGTGAACGTCGGCCGGTTCATCCCCGCGTGGGCGGGGAACACGCCTACACATGCGGTCTATCTATATTAGAGATCGGTTCATCCCCGCGTGGGCGGGGAACACTCGCGCGCAAGAAGCTCACGCAACCATATTGCCGGTTCATCCCCGCGTGGGCGGGGAACACTGACCAACGCTTCGGCTGTTACTGTCAATCGTCGGTTCATCCCCGCGTGGGCGGGGAACACAGACCGCTGAGGGTACGAATCCAGTTGGTGAACGGTTCATCCCCGCGTGGGCGGGGAACACGGACGACGACGAAGACAGGGTTTCGATCTGGGCGGTTCATCCCCGCGTGGGCGGGGAACACCCCGCGCTTGCGGTCCTTGCCGATCTTGTAGGCGGTTCATCCCCGCGTGGGCGGGGAACACCGGGACGAAATCAAGAACCTCCTGACGAAGCACGGTTCATCCCCGCGTGGGCGGGGAACACGTCGGTGCCGACCAGATGCGTATCGGTCACGCCGGTTCATCCCCGCGTGGGCGGGGAACACGTATCGGGCCTTGCCGACGTGGACAGCCCGGCCGGTTCATCCCCGCGTGGGCGGGGAACACAGCTTTGTTCAACAACTGTTTGCGCAAATCCGCGGTTCATCCCCGCGTGGGCGGGGAACACGCCGTCACAACGAACAATTCGCCGCGAAACAGCGGTTCATCCCCGCGTGGGCGGGGAACACGATCGCCGGGCGTGATCGCGGCGGCCGTCAGAGGGTTCATCCCCGCGTGGGCGGGGAACACTCAATTCCGCCTGCTGTTCGGCGATAGCGGTTCGGTTCATCCCCGCGTGGGCGGGGAACACCATCGAACACCGTAGCTGCGGGAGGGCTTGGTCGGTTCATCCCCGCGTGGGCGGGGAACACAAATTGGCGCTGTGCACGCTCGAACGGCCCATCGGTTCATCCCCGCGTGGGCGGGGAACACTCAGCCACGACCATGGTGCGCGGCGCGGCCTGCGGTTCATCCCCGCGTGGGCGGGGAACACGAGGGCCGAAGCCCTCCCACGCTTAGTAGCCGGGGTTCATCCCCGCGTGGGCGGGGAACACAAGGCCATCGCAAACAAGCGGGTTACGCGATCCGGTTCATCCCCGCGTGGGCGGGGAACACTGCGGCATGGAATTGACCGCGAACTCCATCAACGGTTCATCCCCGCGTGGGCGGGGAACACTGCGCGCTATGTTGGAGGTGCTGCGTCCGGGACGGTTCATCCCCGCGTGGGCGGGGAACACGCCGCAATATTCCATCGAAACGAGCAAAATGGCGGTTCATCCCCGCGTGGGCGGGGAACACGTTGAAGTCGTGGTCGTATTGCCGCGCTGTATCGGTTCATCCCCGCGTGGGCGGGGAACACCGCATAAGCACTCAACTGGTAGCGGGTTACACCGGTTCATCCCCGCGTGGGCGGGGAACACGCGAAAGGTGATGCCGACGTTCTGGTAGCCGACGGTTCATCCCCGCGTGGGCGGGGAACACTTTTATGCCGATCCTCGGACAGGCGGAATCAGCGGTTCATCCCCGCGTGGGCGGGGAACACTTGCGTCATCTGAAACCAAAACGGGGAACACCCGGTTCATCCCCGCGTGGGCGGGGAACACTCGAATATCCGAACAGCGAGAGATTGCACAGCCGGTTCATCCCCGCGTGGGCGGGGAACACTGTCGCCTACACCGCACCAACGGCGATGAATGCGGTTCATCCCCGCGTGGGCGGGGAACACCTGCGAACCTGCGGCTGCAAGCTCCACCGCGCCGGTTCATCCCCGCGTGGGCGGGGAACACAACGGCGAAGGCTGCTGCCACGCATCCGAATGCGGTTCATCCCCGCGTGGGCGGGGAACACCGCCAACGTCGCGACGGCTCTATCGAAATCGCCGGTTCATCCCCGCGTGGGCGGGGAACACATTCGCGCGATAGATCGCCCGCAATTCATCGTCGGTTCATCCCCGCGTGGGCGGGGAACACTAGCCAATGTCCGGTTCAATCCTGACCACGACCGGTTCATCCCCGCGTGGGCGGGGAACACTCGAATTGTGATGTGGCCGCTGTCTGGATGCTCGGTTCATCCCCGCGTGGGCGGGGAACACGTCTTGTCCTTGTCGCCGCCGTCGTCGATCACCGGTTCATCCCCGCGTGGGCGGGGAACACGAGGTAGCGCAGATACTCAGTGTAACGAGAGCCGGTTCATCCCCGCGTGGGCGGGGAACACCGGCGGCGAGAGCGGCGACGGCGACGATATGCCGGTTCATCCCCGCGTGGGCGGGGAACACCCGATCTGTTCGGCGGCGTCAGCGCCTTTGAGCGGTTCATCCCCGCGTGGGCGGGGAACACCGCCGCCTACTCACGATGGCGGCGGCCTCTGTCGGTTCATCCCCGCGTGGGCGGGGAACACCAGCCACACGACTGGCAAATGATCGGGGCTGGCGGTTCATCCCCGCGTGGGCGGGGAACACTCTTCCGCGTAACGAATTGATCGCACGAAAGAATCACGATGTCAAAGAACGCCACCGAAGTTCCCGCTTCGTTCCGCAGGCTCAAAACGGCGGCTTCAGCGGGTCCTCGGCAGGCGGCGCGGGCTTGAATTTCACCAGCAGAAATCCGTCGAAATCGGCCTGCTCCCGCCGGTTCGCGCCTGCGGTGAGAAAGTCGAACCCGGCCTCGTTCACCGCCGTCCACGCGATCACGGCGTTGCCCTCGCCGATCATCGCGCAAACCTCGCCCCACATGCGCTCTCGCGCGCGCCGGGAGTAATTGCCCACATAAACGCCCGCGCGCACCTCAAGCAGCCAGAGCGAGAGCCGCCCGCGCAGGCGTGGCGGCACGTTCTCAGTTACGATGACCATCATCGCCGGATGCCTCCTCGCGCGGGATGGCCGCATCTGTGGCCTCGGGGGCCTCTTCGGGAGGCTCCAGGCCGCCAGCCCTGAGCACGTCCTCGATCATCGGAATGATGCGGTCGAGGATCTTCGCGCGGCGGAAGCTGTCGCGGCAGGCCACGCGCACCTGCCGCTCGGCTGGCGTGCCGTCACCCTTCCCCTTGGCGACGCGCGCCGCCACCTCGAACGCGGTCGGCACCACGGTCTCGAACTTCACGATGTCGGCGATGTCGTAGACGAAGCTCTGCGGCTTGCCGCGATGCAGAAAGCCGATGGCGGGCGCGTATCCCGCCGCGAGAATGGCCGCTTCGGAAAGCCCGTAAAGGCACGCCGTCGCCGCCGAAAGGCACTGGTTCGGAAGGTCGCCCTTGTCCCAGTCCTTCACATCGTAGTTGCGCGCCTTCCATTCGACGCCGTAGCGGCGCGCGAGCAGCTTGTACATCTCGCGGACGCGCACGCCCTCGATGCCGCGAAGCTGATCGATCGAGCGTCGCTCGGGCGCGGGTTCGCCGAAGCGCAGCTCGTACATCTTGCGCACCACGTTGATCCGCGCCGTTTCATCGAGCGCGTTTTTCGCCTGATAGAGGAGCTTGTCGGCGCGCGCCCCGCCCGGCTGGCCGGACGCGTAGAGGCGCACGCCCCCTTCACCCACCCAGACGAGCAGGCAGCCGACGCGCGCGGCGAGCACGACGGCGGCGTGACTGACGCGCGTGCCGGGTTCGAGCATGAGACAGGCAAGCCCGCCGACCGGGATCTGCACGCGCACGCCGTTCTGGTCGACGAGCACGAACGCGCTGTCGAGCACGTCGAGTTCGCCATATTGCAGGAACACGATGCTGGCCCGGTCCCGCATGGGGATCGGGCGCAGCGGTATGAACGGTGCTGGCGCGGCTTCGGCCATGGCTCACCCCCGGCGGATGAGCATGAGCCCGCAGCCGAAGGCTTTCGCCTTGCCGAAGCCGTCGGGCAAGCGCGCAAGGAACAGCGCCGGATCGGTCACTTCGATCAGCCCCTCGAAATCGAGCACGCCGAAGATTGCCCCGTCGCCGCGAATGCGCGGGATACGGACGGTTTCGTAATTCGAGGCGCTGAGGAAAACCTTGTCGCCCTCCGCGTCGGGGTTCGGAACAAGCGCGAAGCCGGCCTTGCGCCCCTGCCCTTCGAGCCACGCGCGCGCAACCCTCGCGGTCTCGGCCTCGCGTTTTTCCGCCCGCTCGGTCGGCTTCAGCCTTTCCTTGTCGGTCGGTTCCGTTCGCTTGTCGCGCGTCCGCTTGCCTTCCAGGGGTTCCAACGCGGCCATCACGATATCGCAGCGTTGGCCGCGAACGCGTCCCTTGCCGTCGCGCTTCTCCTCTCCCGCCTCCCATGCGCGCTTGAGGCTGACGACCGGGTTGGCGCGAAGCGAGAAACGCAAGGTGTCGCCCTCGTTGAGCTTCGGCGCGAACTCCTGCGTGTCGAGATCGAAGAGGCCGTGGCGGTTGTCGGGGGCCTCGCGCGACAGGATGTAATATTCGCCGGGCGACTTCTCGCGCCAGAGAAACAACCGCTCCTTGCCGCTCGCATCCACGATGGGACGCTCGCTGCCGTCGTTGAACAGCATCCACACGATGCGATGCGCCTGCGCGAGGGCGTCGCCTCTGGCAACGCCCAGAAGAGCATGGGCGAGCGGCGCAAGCGCCTCGCCGCGCCCGGCCCGAAGCCGCGCCCGAGAGAAGTAGAGAGCGCTCATGTCTGCCCTCCTCGCGGCGCGATCACCGCCTCTTGCCGCACGCCGAACCGCCATTTGGTCCGGCTTTCCGGCACGTCGCGGCGCTGTTCGATACGCGTGCTCGAAGCCGCCGCAGGGTCTTCGACGTCGCAATAGACGGTCGCGGAAGGCCGCTTCTTCGGATCGCTTTCGCGCCCGAAATAGCACTCCTGCAACCCCGCAAGCCCTGCGGTCGCGACGTCATACGCCGTGAACGCGGCGAGCACGTCCTCCGTCTGAACAACCTCCGGCGCGCAAGGAAGCATCAGCGGATGCGATTTCCGACCGGCGTAAAGGTTGAAACGCGGAGCCTTCAACGCTTCGGCGATGCTCCACAGCGAGAACGGCGCCTCGATGACGCCCGTCCTGAACCACAACGCAGCCGTTGAGAATGCGTTCGTGCGGTATTCGCGCGTGGAGAGCGTCGTCTTGAGTTCATGTTTCGCTACGGCGAGTTCGTCCGCCCGCGTGGCGAAACGGCGTTTGTGCTTATGCGGTGGCACCTGCGCGGTGTGATAGTCGTATGCGGGCTGCCCCGGCTGATCGACACGCACCGCGAAGTTCAAGAGACTCAGCGCATCGATACGATGCTGTTCCTCGCGCTCGATGCCGAGCGCCGCCGCGACGAGCCCGAGAACGCCCGATTTCGAGGGCCGATTGGACGAGTTCCGCCACTCCCCCGGATCGTATTTCATGCCGAAGGACGCCATCGGCGCGGCGATGGTGAAGACGAGATAGTTGCGCATGGCGTCACTCGCTCGCCGAGAAGGCGACGATCTGTTCGAGCGTGCTGTCGTGGCTCGGATCCCAGGGGCGCCCCGGTATTGCGCGCAGCGTGCGCGCATCGTCGAACAAGGCGCCATAGACGCCGTTCATCTGCGCGATCAGACCGCCCTTGCGGTCGTCGCCTTCGAGCGCTTCGACCGACTTCGCAAGGAGATCGTCGCCCCAAACAGGCTTGAAGAACGCCGCCGCGAGACTGCGCGGCTGCTGGCTGCCCTTCTCGACGCGCAGATAATTCGCGAGGGCGTGCGCGGCGAAACTGTTCTGCTTGCCGGAGGGGCGCGCCTTCGCGAAGCCTTCCACAAACGCCTCGATCGCCTTCCGCGCCAGCGCCGGATCGCCGCCGAGGTTTTTCAGCAACAACTCGCGGTCGATGCTCGCATAGAGATAGAAGACGCCCGAGCCGAAGCCCAGTTCACCGATGAAGCCCGCGCCCGCGTCTTCCGCGCTCGTCTTCAGATCGTCCACGGCGGTATAGAAGTCGTCCTCGACCACGACCTTGTGCGTGGTGATGGCGTGCGCGACCTGCACCGCCGCTTCGCGGTTATAATCCGGGTTGTCGGCGAGCATGCGCCCGAACATCGCGATATCGGCGGCCGTATCGGCGCGGCGGAGAAGTCCGGCGGCCAGTCCCGCCTGCTTATTATCTTTGAAAGCGTCGATACCGTCTTTAACCAGCCTGTCGGCAAGCTCGAACGCGGCGACCTTTTCTTCCGGCGAAATGAACGCGAGCTGCTTGATATTGGTTTGAGGCTTGTCCTTGGCATCTTCGATCTTGCCGAAGATGCCCGCCACGATGCGCGTGATTTCGAGCGCTTTGGCGTCATCGACGCCGTTCCCCCTCAGATGCCTCAAGATGGCATCGCCAAGCCGCTGCGTGCGCTCGCCGAGATTGCCCGCGAGCCGCTCCCTGAAGTTGGCCGACGTGCGGATGGCACGCTTCAGCGCCTGGCTCGAAATGCGCAAGCGTTCCGCACCGCCGAACTTCGCCGTCTTGGGGCGTCCGGTGTCGTCGCGGTTGAGGTTCGAGGGCGCGTAAACAGTAAGGGCGTGAAGCTGAATGAATTTCGTCATGATGATTTCCTTTGAAAATGAGTGGAATCAGGCTGTGGGCTTTTCGGTGGACGTTTCTTCTTTCGGATTGTCGCGAGGGGCCGCTTCACCTGCCTGCCAGTAGTCGAAGGCGAAGCGCATGCGCGTATTCTCGCTGTGCCAGTTCATGATCAGATCCGCGAGATCGGCAACATTTGCCGTGCCGCCCTTGAGCGCGACGAGACGGCGAAATGCGGTCAGCATCTCGTCGTCGCCGCTGGTGGAGAGAAGCCGGCGCAGACGAAGCTGACTGAGTTGCGCCGTAGTGTCGTCGCCCTTGTTCGGACCGACCGATGACGCAATTTTCACCGTTTCGTTTTCGCGAACATGGGCGAGCACAGCCGCCAGCACCCCCACGCGTCGAAGCCTCTGTTCGTTGCCGCTGCCGACGCGCCGGAACAGCAGCGCCGTTTCGCGCTCGGCCGCGGCCTCGACCCAAGTCGAAGAACGCCGAAGCTTCGCGAGCGCGGCCCGGTTGCCGCCTCCGTTGGCGTTGGCGACTTCGCCGCTTTTTGCGGGCTGGAGCGATTGCCACCACTTGCGGGCTTCGTCTCCAATCTCGTTCTTTTTCGCTGCGCCGCTTTTAGGTGCGGCTGTACCGATTTGCGCGCCCGCCGTATTCGCCGATGCTTCGCTCATGCCGCTTTCCTCCGGGTTCCCTTCGCCTTCTTCTCTGCTTTTTCCGGCTGCTCGACGCCGAGCGCCTTCCAGATTATCGGCCCGCTCAGGCCGAAGAACAGCATGCTGCGCGCGTTAACGATGTTCTTGAGGTCGGGGCTGTCAGGGGCGTCGATGGGTGCGAGATCATCGAAAATGGCAAGCGCGGCGGTGCGGATCGCCTCGCGCCACGCCTCTTTTGCCTCTACGTAAACCTTCGCGTCGTCGTCGTCCGGGGCTTTCAGCGCGAGAGCGCGAAGCGTATCGTAGAAGGTGTTCTCCGTATCGGCCCAGAAGCGCGCGCGGGCGGCGGCGAGCGGCGCCTTGCTGCTTTCCGGCTGGGCTTTCTTGTTGTCGGTGTAGAGAGCCGTCTTCAAGGCGCTGAGAAGGAGCTGCGAGGCCGCTTCCGCCGCCTGCACCATCGCCGTCGCACAACCCGCAAGGTGATAGTCGCGCTCTGTGTTGCCGGTGGAGATCAACGGCAGCCCCGCTTCGGTAAAGTCGAGCGGCTTCATGTTGTCCATCGCGTAGCCTGCCGCGAGAAGGCCGACGCTGTTAGGCTGCCTAACGTCAAGGTCGATATCGACCGCACGAGAATGCAGGAAGGTGGAGACGACATCCGCCGGAAGCGACGTCTCTTCTTTTTTGTCGGCCTTGCTCTTGAGCGTCAGCCCGATCCAATCCCTGTAACCGACGCCCGCCGCCTTGAAATGCAAAGGCAACCAGATTTCGCCAAGCTCTTTGTCTTTCGTCTTGTAATAGGGGCTGAGCGGATGCCGCCACGTGTGGGTCAGATATTTCGTTCCGTTGGGGCGAGTTACATAAGACGCGACCACAACACCGTCTGTATCGCCGGTAATGGCGCAGCGCTCGCCGTTACCTGGGGAGAACGTAAGCCGAATGCGCCGCGGCATCCCAAAAAACGCCTGCGCCTGATGCACATGCTCGGGCGTCGTCCCGCCGGCCTTGTCGGCGCAACGCGTCGGTACGAGCCACGGCAAAACCTTTTCGACGTCGTCCACACCGATCCGATAGCCGTCAGGCACATTCGCCCAGATCAGTTGCCAAAGTGTCGGCGACTTGTTGTCAGGGCGTGGAACGACCAGTGTGGAAGCCCCTCCTCCCCCTCTCAGGGACGTGAAATGTCCACGCCCACCCGTGGGCGCGCTCGTCTGCAGAGCGATGAGCGCGAGAGCCGCGCCGCGCCGCGACAGCGCCGAAATCGTTCCTTCCTTGACGAAGTGGCCAGCGGGCGTTTCCATGAATAGAGAAGCGATGGGCTCGCGCGCGGCGTCGTTCAGTAATTCCAGATTCTCGAAATCCTGGAAGAAGCGCGGGCCGTCTCCGTCGAGCACCAACGCGTGGACGAAGGGCGCGATGGCAGCATCGATTTCATCGGGCGTGGGCGGCGTCTCGAAGCGGTCCGGCCAGTCGTAATTGTCCGTTGGCCCCATGCTGATAGCGATGAGACCAATCATGAATTCGGTCACGCTGATATCGCAGTCGGCGCGGCCGGTGTCGATGCGCAGCAAATCAGTGCGGCCGATATCGCGGAGTCGAATGAATTCGCGCTCCCCCTCGACCGTGGCGACGGGCAGCCAAGGCTCCGCCGCGAGCGAATAAGGCTCGGTCATAACGAAACTCGCTTTTGTAAAATGGACACGAATATTCAATCAGTGAGCGCTGAGTCGCGCTCACCGGAAAGCCTCGGATCAGGCTTGTCGACTGGTATATTAAGGGTGCATCGTCAGATGAGGCAGAGCCGCCGCGCCGCTTCGTTCATCAGTCGGAACGACTCGCGAAATTGAACCAGGTTCGGGTCGGAAAACTGCACATCGGGTTGGGGCAAACGACCGGGATCCATTGCCCGGATATATACATAGCGCGGATCGGTCAGGGCGAAAATCACGTCCTCCGTCGTCAGCCGCATGGCCTTGGCGATCTGAGCCGGAGTCTCACGCCGATCATGTCGCGCCTTGATTTCCGCGACCTGTTCTTCAGACAAAATGATGTTTTCCGCAAAATTGCGTTGCGGTTCGTCGTCGATGACGGTATTCAAAAGACACCTCCTTTTGAAATGTGCTCGCTGTGCAATCAATTTGAGGTCGCAAGCCGGAATGGGATGGCAGTCCCATGTCCGGCTTTTTTCGTAGATGCCCGCTTCCTCAGGATCATTCGTAAACGGATCACCAGAGCATGTCAAGGCCCGCGCGCGAAGCACTAGGGACTTACATTTTATCCCCGCGTCGGCGGGGAACTTACGAGCCGTAGCACGAGGGACGGTTCATCCCCGCGTCGGCGGGGACAAGCCGGACGCTAAATCGTTAGAGCGAGACTGTCAAACGGGCGGGCGCCGACATCGGTCGAAAGTGGCCCGCATGGCGTCGACAGAATGCCACGAGGCGCGCGGCAATGCGATTATCCGGACATCGCCCGGCACGTTCAACGAACTCTGCTCCGCGTGGCGGCTTCAAGCAGGCGGAGCGCAGAACCTCCATCCGCAGCCCCGTCCGCTCACGCCTCGAACCGCAGCCCCAGCCGGTCATCGTAAACCGCCGTAGCCGCCCCCTTCTCACGCTCCACCGAACCGCGCCACGGTTCGCCCTCGCCGCCTCGCGCCAGAAGCAACAGCGGGATTTCCTGCTCCCACCTGCCCCAGTCCTTCTTCGCGACGTCGATGGCGCGGGCGAGTTCGCCTTCCGGCTTCGGCACACCCTTCGCAAGCCGCTCCTGCACGCGCACCTCGGATAGCGCCCATGTGCGCCGACGCGCCTCCGCACCTTCGCCCTCAAGAGTGCGATACGGAACCACCGCGCCGCCTTCCAGCCGCGCGAGCCTGAACGTCACCGACGGCCCGTCTTCGAGGCGCGTAGAAACATCCACGTCCGCCGACCACGCTGCATTGTCGCCGCCGTAGCCGTCCTTGAGCGAAAGGAGGTTGATTTCGGCGACGCTGAACGAAGCCATCGCTGCTCCGTCCGCATCGATTACCGACCGTTGAAGCGCATCGGGAAAAGTCCGTTCATCCGGCCCGTAGACCTTCGCGATAAGGTCGCGCAGCGCCTCGGGTGCGCGGATCTCGCCTGCGTCGAACAGCGCCTTTGCCGAGCGCCATACGATGGCGTGATCCTTGTAGACCGCTGCGGCGCGCTTGCTCATGCCGCGATACCAATCGGCGTCGATTGCGCCATCAGGGTGCGGCGAGAAGATCAGCAGTTCGCGCGGCGCGAGGCGTCCTTTGCGGCCGGGATGCCGCCACAGCCTGCCCGCGCGCTGGATGATGAGATCGACCGGGGCGAGGTCGCTCACCATCGCGTCGACATCATAATCGAGGGACTGTTCGAGAATCTGCGTGCCGACGAGCACGAAGCCCCGACGCTGTTCCGACGTGCTCTCGCGCCCCAGCAGCGTCTGGATTTTCGCCTCGCGGTCGATGCGATCCCCCATCGCGAAGCGCGCGTGCAAAAGGAGCGGCTCAAGCCCCGCCTTCTCCAGCGCCTCGCAGGCTTCGATGGCGTCGTCCACCGCATTTCTGATCCAAGCGACCGGCGCGCCGTCCCTGGCGAAGGCGGCCACATGCGCGACGGCCTCATCGAACGTGGCTACGCGACGGACCGGAACGCTTCGGCACAGATCCGCGCGCGCTTCGACCCGTTTCTCATGGACTGCACCAGGCGAAACAGCGGTTATCAGCGGGTAACCGTGGTTAGAAACGACGCGACCCTCTGCGCTGGCCCCCCTGCTCCATGCCCCAACCAGCCTGTTTCGCGTCTCCTCCGCGAGAGTGGCCGACAGGATGATGGTCGACCCGCCGAGCGCCGCGTGAAACTCGATCAAACGCTCAAGCTCGCGCGAAACGTAAGCGTCGTAGCTGTGCGCCTCGTCCACGATCAGCACGCGGTCGGCGAGCGCCCAGAGGCGAAGCGCCTGATATTTGCGCGGCAAGACCGCGAGAAGCGCCTGATCGACCGTGCCCACGCCGACATGGGCGAAGAATGCCTTGCGCCGGTCGTCCGCGATCCAGCTCGCGCAAGCGTGCTGCGCCGTCTCGTTGGCGTCGTCATGAGCCGGAAAGCGCGCGGGTTTGGAAACACCGGGGTCAAATATCGAGCCCGTGAAACGGTCGTCGAGATTTCGGCGGCCATGCGCGAGAACCAGGGATGGCGCTGCGCCGTCAGCGAACAGCTTGCGATAAACGCCAGCCAACCGGCCATACATGGCGTTCGATGTCGCCATGGTCGGCAGCGCGAAATAAATGCCGCTTGCGGCGTCGGCGGCGAGCAGGCGCTCGGCAAGGATCAGCGCGGCCTCTGTCTTTCCCGCGCCCGTCATATCCTCGATGATGAACAGATTCGGCCCGTCGCTGATCGGGATGGCTGCGGAAGACTTTTGAAGCGGGCTCAGTTCGGGACGTCCGCTGCCTCTGGGAAGCAGATCCGAAGGATCGAAAGCCTCGCGCGCAGAAGCGGGCAGGATTCCAGCCCTTTCCACCGCCTCGACCGCCTGAGCGCGCGCGTGGCGCCAGTAGGCGGACAGATCGCCGACCGTCTCGCGATACGCAAAGCATTCCTCATTCGAGCCGATCCAGTCGGCAAGAACCACGAGGCCAGCAAGCGCCCAGGAGAACGCCGCGAGCTGGCTCGCTGAGGGCTTTCCGCGAAGCACGGGGCCAGCGCAGGGGATCAGCGCGAAAGCGCGGTCGATGAAATCGTTGATCGGGGGCGTTATCGTTTCGACGCTCCGGCTCCAGTGGGTCGAGTTGGACGGTATTTCCCTCGGGCGCCCGTGATGCGACATGACCGCGGTCAATAGCTGCAAAATACCGCTAGCGCGGATTTCCGGCAGTTGTGCTTTGAACAAAGACGCAAGTTTGAGCTTCTGAGCGATTCCGAAACCGAGTTCGGTGTGATGGAGCGGCGCCTCCCCCGTGCCCGTGAAGCGGCGCAATTCCTCCGGGCAAAGATCGGGAAGCTTCGATTGAAAATCGGGATGAAACTTGCCGAGATCATGGAGCGCGGCAAGCCGCACGATGAGGCCGCGAAGCGCTTGAGGGTCCGCGTCGAGAAGCGCCGCAAGCCGTTCGAGACGTCTCGGGAAGCGCTCAAGAAGAACGTCGGCGACGGCCGCCACATCGAGCAGATGGCATGGCAGCGCGTGCAATTGAAGCGATCCGCCAGCACCGGTTTGGGACTTCGCCCAGAAAGAAAACATATCCATCGATTATCTTCCTAAAAAACGACGCGTATAACAGCACTCATGAACCTTGGCTACGCCGAGACGATGAGGTTCGTCGGAGCGGGCGATCAGCGCTCTCGACCCTAGGCGGACGCAAACACGCTCCGGTTGCGAGTCCGCTCGTCCCTTCCCGGAACGCCGGCTTTTTCGCCCCTCGCGGCCGCTCAAAAATTGCGGGCCCGACGCGTCGCTTCTCGATAAGACCCGGCGTGAACGACATTGTGCATCAGCCGTTGATCTCTCACGAATAGATGTTGCATTTTCTCAAAAATTGCATAGAACTCATTGAAGATTAGGAAGGGAATGCACGCAATGTTTAACCTAGGTTGTCTTAGCATTGAGCCGATGTGAAGAAGTCATTCGCCTACGATATCTGAAATAATTGCAACCGCAATTTTCACATGCGGCGCTTATTGCGCTCAGTCAATATGACTTTGCACGTTATCATATCGATATAGATAGTTTTTTAAAATTTTGTATATTGGCGTTGTTGTCACTATAGTTTGTTGCTTCGGGTGCCGCGTTTCACCCGAAGTGCGGTAGCTTATAAATATGATAGCCAGAACTTCATTGCACACAATGCTTTGATGAAAGTGCATTTCTATTAGACAAAACATCGAGAGTACTTTCAATTAATCTCGCCGATGAGTTCGGTGGCCTCTCGCGAAAGCGGCCCTCGCTGCACTCAGTCGGACACAGGGGAGCGCCTCCTTCTTGGTAGAAATCCCAGTCGCCGAAGCACCGTTCGCGGAATCGGAGTCCCGATGCTCCCCGCGGTCGGGAGCACGCATGAAATACATGATTTCGATCATCCTGCTGACCTACAATGACGAGTGCCAGATCGCGAACACTCTGGCCTCGATCGCGGACCTGTCCGACGACATCATCGTCGTCGATTCCTTCAGCTCCGATCGCACCGTCGAGATTTGCCGCAGCCACGGTGCCACCGTCCATCAGAACCCGTTCGTCAACCAGGCCGTTCAGTTCAACTGGGCCTTGGACAATTTGCCGATCAAGCACGATTGGATCCTGCGGCTCGATTCGGACGAGATCATTCCCGACAAGCTCAAGGCGGAGATCCTGGCACGCGTCGGCCGCGAGCCAGGCGTAGCCGCCTACGCCCTCAACCGCCGCGTCTACTGGATGGGGCGGTGGCTGCGCTGGGGCCGCATGTATCCGCATTTCATCGTGCGCCTCTTCCGCAAGGGCAAGGCCCGCTACGAGGAGCGCACCGAGGAACATCTCGTCGTCGACGGCGAGACGAGCCGGATGAAGAACGACTTCCTAGAGGACAACAAGAAGAACCATCTCGACTACTTCACGGAGAAGCACATCGCCACGGCCGGGGGAGAACTCGGCGAGATCCTGCGCAAGGTCGACAGCACCACCGACGCGATCGCGGTCAGGCCGCGCCTCTTCGGTACCAAGGTCGAGCGCACCCGCTGGCTCAAGGAGCGTCTCTATTCCCGGGTGCCCCTCTTCGCGCGGCCGTTTCTCTATTTCCTCTACCGCTACGTCATATGCCTGGGTTTCCTCGACGGGCGCCCCGGGCTCATCTGGCACGTCCTTCAGGGCTTCTGGTATCGCTTCTACATCGACTCCAAGGTCTACGAGGCGCGGCTAAAGACCAATCCGGGCAAGCCCGTAGACTACCGCAAGATCTAGGTCACAAGAAACCACGTCAGGGACGAAGCATGAGCCAGATCAAGCCCTTCTTCCTCGATCTCGACGGCAGCGAAATCGGCGGCATTCAGGCGGAGATGGGCAATATCCTGCGTTCGGGCCAGCTCATCCTCTCAAAGCACACCGAGGCTTTCGAGGCCGAGTTCGCGAGCTACGTGGGCACCAGACACGCGGTGACGTACAACACGGCGACGTCCGCGCTTGAAGTGCTTTGCGTGCTGAAGGGGGCGAGGGGCAAGAGGGTCGCGGTGCCCTCCAATACCAATTTCGCCTCGGTCGAGGTCATCGTGCGCGCGGGCGGCCAGCCGGTGTTCATGGACATGACGCCCGAGTTCTACGCGCCCAATCTCGACCTACTGAAGTACACCGTGGAGAAGCATGGCGTCAGCGGGGTCATGTGGGTCCATATCGGCGGCATCATCACTCCCGACTTCGCGGAAGTTGCCGCCTATTGCAGGAGCCGGAATCTGTTTCTGATCGAGGACTGCGCGCACGCTCACGGCAGCTTCCTCGGCGGCAAGAGCGCGGGGTCGTTCGGCGACGGCGGGGCGTTCTCGTTCTTCCCGACCAAGGTCATGACCACCATGGAAGGCGGCATGATAGTAACCGACAGCAAGGAGGATGCCGATCTCGCGCGCTCCTTCCGCAATCAGGGCAAGCGTCATGCAGCCTATGGCGGCCTGCATTACGACCACGGCAACAGCTGGCGCATCAGCGAGATCGCCGCATACATGGGGCTCGTGCAGCTCGCCAAGCTCGATCGCATGGTCAAGACCCGTACCGACGCCGCCCGCATCGTCTCGAACCGGCTGCGCCAGATCGGGGTCGATTTCTGCGAGACCTCGCACATGGACCAGGCCAGCACCTACAAGCTGATCGTCCGCCTGCCGGACGGGGTCAGCGCCGACGCCGTCAAGAAGAAGCTCGCCGAGCGCGGCATCATCTGCGGCGGCGGCGTCTATGAAGTGCCGTGCCACCTGCAGCCGGTTTTCGCGGATATCCCCTGCGACCGGGCCGACCTCAAAGCGACCGAGATCTGGTGCCCTCGTCAGATCTGCCCACCCATCACATCCGGCACCACGCCGGCAGATGCCGACCGGATCGCCACCGCAATGGTCGAGGCGCTGGGATGAGCGGCTCGCGCCACGACTATGCCATCGTCGGCGGCGGGATCGCCGGGCTCGCGATCGCCGAGGCTCTGGCGCGCTCGGGTTTCGACGTGCTGCTGGTCGAGCGCAACGAAAAGCTGTGCCAGGAGGCAAGCGCCAGCCACCACGGCTGGTTCCATTTCGGCTCGCTCTATTCGATCTTTCCGCAGAACCAGTTCCTGCGCACCATGGTCGGCGGCGTCGAGGATCTGCTCGATCACTATGCGGGTTTTCCGGGCTTGAACATCGCCATCACGCCGGAAGGGCGGCTCGCCTTCCCGCAGACGAAGGGCGCCTGGTTCCGAGACGAACCCATCGAATACATCGTCTCGGCCCGCAACGATCCCGACTTCGACATGCGCTCCTTCGAAAGCGTCAGCGCCTACGCCCGCAAGGTCTTCTTCCTCATGACCTGGGAACTGGCGATCAAGCAGTTCATCAGCCGCCATCAGCGCTTCCACAAGCACGACTGGTCCGGCGGCGTGGCGGCTTCGCAGTGGATTCCCCGCGCCGGCTTCGCCGACTACTCGCGCGAAGTCATCACCAAGCCGGACCACCCCGGCATCAACCTCGACATCAATACGCACTTCCGCATCGTCGGCTATGACCGGCCGATGCGTTCCGCAGCGATCGTGACCGACCTCGTGCGCAGCTTCATCGGCGCCGGCGGGACGATCGAGGTGGGCGCGGAAATCGAGCATGTCGAGCGGCTTGGTCAGGGAGCGCGGCTGACAACCGCTGGCGGGCGGCGGATCGAGGCGGCAAACGTCGTCTTTGCTGCAGGCAAGTGGCTGGGCCGATTCCTCTCCCGGCAGGAAGACGTGAAGGTCGTCGCCTCGCCATTGCTGGTCGCCTGGCCGGCGGTGGCAGACCACCATTTCGTGCGCATGACGCCTTTCGTCGACCGCAGCGTCAATCATCTGCACCACGAGATCGGCGGGCGGCGCTATTCCGTGATCGGTGGGGGATATTTTGCCAACCCGAAAGACGAAGCCGCCGTTGCCCACGCCACCGAGAAGCTCGTCGAGATGGCGCGGCGCGTTTTCCCGGCCCTCGCGGACGCCCGCATCATCGAAACCTACCAAGGCTACAAGACGGAGATCGTCGCCCATTCGGGCGAGCGCAATTACCAGTATTTCATCCGGCAGGTCGGCGACGGAATTCACGTGGTGGTCCCCGGCAAGTTCTCGCTCGCTTTCAGCCTCGCGGTCAACACGGTCCGGCGGCTCACCGGAAAGACCTTGCCACGGGAGGTGAAGCTGGCGAACGCCGAAGCAGCGCAACCCTATGTCGGCATCGCGCGCCACGCAGCTTTCGTCGCGCCGGAGCCAGTCGCCGCGGCGCCGGTCGCGGCCTGATATCCTCCGCGGTTGACGGAAGCTGGATGCCGCGAATTCCGGCGAAGCAGGCACGTAGCGAAAGGTCAATGGGCCGAATGATCAAATCGGGCGATCCAATCTTTCAGAAGTATTACGGCGATCCGAAGTACGAACTCACGCTGAAGTTCTATACGCTCGTGCGCCGGTATCTGACGCCCGGGTCGCGCGTCCTGAACCTCGGCGCAGGCAGCGGTGACGGAACTCCGTGGGGCATCAGGCGAGGCGAGGCGACGGAACTGGTCGGCGCCGACGTCGACGCGGCGGTGATGGAGAACAAGGATGTCGACCGCGCCATCCTCCTGAGTGGCGACACGCTGCCATTCGACGACCAGACATTCGATCTTGCGTTCAGCGACTACGTCGTCGAACACGTCGAGCGACCGGCGGTATTCCTGCGCGAGGTCTACCGGGTGTTGAAGCCCGGCGGCGCCTATGTGTTCCGAACGCCCAACCAGTACCACTACGTCGCGCTCGTCGCGCGGGCGACCCCGCACTGGTTCCATAAGCTGGTCGCCAACCGGATGCGCGGCCTCGCGGCAGAAGCCTACGAGCCGTTTCCGACCTACTATCGCATGAACACCCGTGGAGAGGTCCACCGCCTGGCCGTGTCGTGCGGCTTCAGTCGTGTCGACATTGAAATGCTCGAAGGTTTCCCCGCCTACCTGATGTTCAACTCGGTCCCCTTCCTGGCCGGCATGGCCTACGAGCGATTGGTCAACAGCTCTCAAAGCCTCGGAAGTCTGCGGGCCAACATCGTCGCCGTTCTGGTGAGGTAGGCCGGATACCTTCCGCATGGGAATCCACTTCACACGCGGCAGCACAAGATGAGTGGACCGTTTGCAGCCGTCGCCACGGGTATCGACTGTTCGATCCGCGCGTCGGCCTCGCCGACGCACCGCTCGCCGAATGCACCTATGACACGCTGGCGGTCCATTCGAGCCGTCTCGCGGACCTTCGCAACCAGCAGGGTCGACAACTCTGAGGGCCATATTTTCTTCTGTGCTGTCGCCACTTGCCCCCTGCTGAACTGTTGCCCCCTTCCGTGCGCCACATGATGCAAGCGCCCCCCGCCAGAGCCGCAGGGCCTCGCCGAGGCGACATCAGCAAGCTGGCGCTCGGCTGGTCGGCCCTGATCGGTGTCCTGTCGATTGCCGAGCTCCCGCGCGAATGGTGCGCTGCGGGAGTGGCGGCGTTGACGCTCGGCCCGCTGGTCGCCATCTGGACGGCTCGACGGCAGCTTCTGGTCAACGATCCGATCGTCGTGCTCGGCGCCGCCTGGATACTGGCTGTCACACTTCCAGTGGCGCTACCGCACCTCTACAAGGACCGCATATGGCACGAGCTGCTGCCGACCTCGCTCGACGAGGCGGCGCGCTGGATGTATCGCGGCTGGGCAGCGATGTGCGTAGCCTACTGGCTTTGCCGCGCCCTGTCACGACCGCCGCGCGCGCGGCCGCCGGATTGGCGGGACATCCGCCTGCAGGCGCTGATGCGGCGATGGATCGGCGGCCTCGGCATCGTGGGCGCGGTCCTGTTCCTCGTCGTCCGCGGTGGCCAAACCTCGCAGCTGACCGAAGAAATCGCCATCGCCGACTCGACCGGGATGCAGATCCTCTTTCTGCTGAAGGAGCTGGGCTACGCCTACATCTTCCTCTACTTCTACCAGCGCGGCCGCGAACCGCTGGAGACTACGGACCGGATCATCTTCTGGCTCAACCTCGCTGTGCAAGTCGTCATCGCCGTCGGCTCGGCGAGCAAGTACGGCATGATGATCATGATGGCGGCCTGGGTTCTGGGCGCCGCCAGCGCGCCGTCGCGGCTGGGGCTCGTGAAGGAAGCGCTGATCGGCGCCGGAGCTGTCGCCGGGATCCTCTGCGTATCCTACTTCGTCGCGGCCTACCGTGGCGAGTTGATCTCGCGCGTCATCCCGAACAATGCATCGATCGTCGAGATGGTCGCATTGCAGCTCGACGTTGCCCGGGCGGCGGTTGCCACCATCCTCAGCGGCGAGCAGATCAAGGGTTACTATGCCGACGGCTATGACAGCTCATTCATTCTGGACCGCTTCGCTCACCTCTCCTCGTTCGCGCTCTTCATGGAATTCATCGGCTTCCAGTCGGCCTACGAGAATGCCCTTGCTTCGGCCGTGGCGCCTGTCTTCGCTGTAATTCCAAGCGCGCTCATTCCCGACAAGGTTCACTTTTTCGACTCTGCCGATTTTGCCCGCTTGTACGGATGGTCACACGGGGGACTGTCCATCGCTCTACCCGGCAGCTTCTTCTGGGCGTGGGGGTACGCCGGCATCCTCGTCGGCATGGCCGTGCTCGGGTGGCTGATCGCCTGGATGTGGGTGCGCGGTCAGGGATGGGATTCGACGGCGCTGCTTTACCGGACCGTGGCGATTTCCGCGGTGCTGGCGCTGCTCGACGTCGGCGTCACCTTCCAGATGATCGTGATCCCGGCGGCGCGGGTGTTCATTCTCGTTTCCCTGCTCAAATGGGCGCTCGGCAAGATCGTCGCCGGGCGGCGTCCGCAGCCGCTTGCCGCCGCTGGCGGACCAATCGCCCGGGCTCCAATCCAGCGGTATCACATGCCCGACCGCGAGCGCTCGCGCACGCCATGAGCCCCAGGCCGATCACTCCGCAGCTGTCGCAATTCAGCAACCCGCATTTCGCCCGCGGCCGACCGGCATTGGTCGAGGTGTTGTGGATTGCTGTTGCGGCGCTTTTCGTCTCATCCTGGTTGCCGGGCTACGCCCATCGCCGTGCGGTTTTGCGCCTGTTCGGCGCCCGCATCGGCCGAGGCGTTGCCATCAAGCCGGGCGTGCGCGTCAAGTTCCCCTGGAAACTCGAAATCGGTGACCATAGCTGGATCGGCGAGGACGTATGGATCGACAATCTGGACGAGGTGACCATAGGCGCCAATTGCTGCCTGTCGCAGGGTGCTTATCTGTGCACCGGCAGCCACGACTGGACCGCCTCTCGCTTCGATCTCCTGACGAGGCCGATCCGCATCGACGATGGAGCCTGGGTGGCGGCTCGCGCAACGGTGGCGCCAGGCGTAACGGTCGGACAAGGCGCGGTGCTGGCGATCGGCAGTATCGCCGCGACCGACCTCGAACCGTGGGGGGTCTATCTCGGCGTGCCTGCGGTCAGGATCAGGGAAAGGCGGATCGCCGCTTGACCGGATCGGGACACGACGCGCAGCACATCGCGACGCGAGCGGAGCCACATTATCGCGGCCGTGGAACGAGCGGCGATTTGGTCGGCAATTACGAGAAACACACCGGCGGATCCCATTCCTTTCAGATGTTGGCCCGCGCGTCAGCCGGTAGCTCGGTACAAGGGTAGTGTTGCCACAATGAGCCTTGCTCAACTCGAGAAGATCCGGCGCTTCGAACTTGCCCAGATCGCGGCGATCGTCGAGCGGACGACGCCGAAGGGCGCGCGCCTTCTGGATATCGGCGCGGGGACCGGCTGGCAGGCCCGTCATTTCGCCGATGCCGGCTACGATGTCACGGCCATCGATATGCCAAGCAGCGTCTACCTGCATGATCGGGTGTTTCCCATCGTCGAGTATGACGGCCATCGCATCCCCGCCGGGGACGCCACGTTCGACGCCATCTACTCGTCGAACGTACTTGAGCATATCGCCCACGCCGACGCCTTCCAGCGCGAGATCCGCCGCGTCCTGAAGCCGAGCGGCGTGGTCGTGCACGTGGTGCCGAGCGGAAGCTGGCGGCTCCACTCCAACCTGTTGCATTACCCCTATATCCTGAAGCGGGCGGCCGCCATCGCAAGGAGGCGCCCCGGCGCGGACGCCCCCGCACCTCAAGACTCCGCCGGACGTCCGGGCGACAGCGGCGGCGCGCGTCGCTGGGAGCAGATTCTATTCCCCGCCCGCGATGGCGAGGTCGGCAATGCGCTGACAGAGATCTGGCATTTCAGCCGCTGGCGCTGGCGGCAGCTGTTCGAGCGCAATGGCTGGCGGGTTGAGAGCCGCGAATCGAACCATCTCTTCTATACGGCCAAATATCTGCTCGGTTCGAGGCTTTCCATCGCGGCGCGATCGCGGCTGAGCCGCATCGCAGGCGGCTCGTGCCACGTCTTCGTGCTGCGCCCCACGGTTACGGCCTCGAGCGCGTTTGAAACGGCAGCCGAAACGGCCCGCATCGAGGTGCCCGGCACCGTAGCCGCACCCGCCTCGGCGCCGCTGCGTCGCGATCCGCGGGTGTTGCTCGTCGGCCCGCAGCTTGCCGGCGGCGGTGCCCAGAACCGGTTCCGCCTCGCGGCGCAGCACATGTTCGGCGGCCGCGTCGCGGCAGCGGTGCTGAACGGGGGAAGCGAGGCGATGTCCGGCCTCCCGGTGCTTGATCTCGGCCGCACGGGCGTCGCAAGCTATCCGCGCGTCATCGCGGCCTTGCGACGGCACATCGCGAACGGACGTTATGATGCCGTGCTCGGCTTCGGCATCTATCCCAACATTGTGGTCTGGGCCGCCCTGCTGGGGCAGCGCCGCGGCCCGGTGATGATCCTGTCGGAAATCAATTCGCCGCGGCGCGAGTATCTCGAAGACCCCACCTCCCCGCGCGGACGCGCCCTGGAATGGCTCCGCCATCGGGTCTATCGCTCGGCGGATTTCTTCGCAGCCAACTCGATCGACGGCATCGTCGACGCGGTGACATATTACGGCGTGGACGCCGGGCGTACCCGCCGCTTGCCGAACCTGGCCGATCCCGCCGAACTGCACCGCCTTGCCCAGGAGCCCGCGCCCCATTCCAGCAAGGGCGTGCCGTCGATCTGCCTCGTGTCCCGTCTTTGGCCGCGCAAGCGGGTTGACACGCTCCTGGAAGCTGCTGCGCGACTGCCGAAGGACATCGACTGGCAGATCGATATCGTGGGCGACGGCGGCAGCCGCGAGGCCCTCGAACAACGCGCCGGGCGGCTCGGCCTTGCTGGGCGGGTCGTGTTCCATGGCTGGCTCGCCAACCCCCATCCATTGGTCGCGCGGGCCAGCGCCAGCGTCCTCTGCTCGGAGTACGAAGGCTTCTCGAACTCGGTCCTGGAGGCGATGATGCTCGGCGTGCCGGTGGTCACGTCCCTTTGCACGTCCGACGCGGCCGACATGGTCGAGAAGGGGGCCGCGCTCGGGTTTGCGATCGGCGACGACGCGGCCTTGGCAGCGCATCTGACGCGCCTCCTGACCGACCCGCAGCAGCGCCAGCAGCTCTCGCAGGCGGCAAGGATCTACGCCAAGGCTCACGAGCTGCCGGGTGCCGTCGCCGCTTACGAGCGGCTCGTGCTCGATGCCATCGCGGCGATCAGCGCGACGGCAGGGCGAACCCGGGTGCCCTCCGCCGAAGTGTTCGGCACCCACGCGTGAGGACCAAACGACGTAGCAGCCCGCATCAAGCTCCGGCGCCGTGGCCACATACCGATGTCGCCTTCGATTGCAGCCGGGCGTCGCAGTGATCGCCGCGCTCATGCGCAGTCCCATCCGGTCGCTCGATGTGGGGCGGCGGGTCGGAATTCGTGCATGGCCCGGTTGAATGCGAACCTCGCATCGAAAGATCTTCGGCAGGCTCGGAGTGGACTTGGGGCCACACGCCTCGGCAATCGCGGCTGCGACCAGGGAGGATAACCATCCGGGGAGGACCATCATGAGCGAAACGTCCATTGCGGGAGCGGGCGTCGCCGCGCGCCCGAAAGTTCGGGTCAAGCCGCAGGGGCTGCGCGTCACCCTCTCCTCGCTGCTGAGCGTTTGGCGCTATACGCGGGTGGCATTCGGGGTCTATCCGAGGGAATGCCCCTTATGCGGATTTGCAGGTTACTTCCATGCCTGCGGCATGCCGCCCAGGATCGATTCCCGCTGTCCGTCCTGCAATAGCCTCGAACGCCACCGCCTGCTGGCCTGCTTTCTCGACCAGCGGGACATGATCACCGGCCGGGCGATCCTGCATTTTGCGCCGGAGGTGTCGATCGTCGCTCTCGTCGAGCTGTTCGGTCCGGCAACATACGTCAAGGGCGACCTCAATCCGCTGCCCGGAGACGCCAAGCTCGATATCGAGCGTCTCGAATTTGCGGATGCCGCATTCGATACCATCATCTGCAGCCACGTCCTTGAGCATGTCGACGACACGGCGGCCTTAGCCGAGATGCGCCGCGTGCTGAAACCCGATGGGCACCTCCTGCTGATGATCCCCGTCATCGAGGGGTGGGCGAAAACCTACGAAAATCCATTGGTCGTCACGCCGGAGGACCGCACGATGCACTATGGGCAGTTCGACCATGTTCGCTACTACGGCCGCGATGTCCGGAACCGTGTCAGGGCGGCCGGCTTCGAGATCGAGGAGTGGACCGGATCGCCGGGCCTCGTCCTCAGATATGGCCTGCAACGCGGCGAAACCATTTTCGTCTGCCGTCCTGCGTGAGCTGAGCCATGTGCGGAATTGTCGGCTATTGGCAGCGTGGCGGCGACGACGAGCGCCAGCGCCGCGGTCTGGGCGATGCAGTCAAGGCGCTGGCGCGGCGCGGTCCCGATGGCAGCGGCACCTGGTTCGATGGCCACGGCGTCGGGCTCGGTCATACGCGTCTCTCCATCATCGACCTGTCGAGCGCCGGCGCCCAGCCGATGGCGTGCCACGACGCCGAGATCGTGGTGACGTTCAACGGCGAGATCTACAATTACCGCGAGATCGCCGCCGAGCTTGCCACGAAGGGGCACACCTTCACATCGAGCAGCGACACGGAGGTCGTCCTCGCCGCCTATCGCGAATGGGGCCCCGCCTGCGTCGACCGCTTCATCGGCATGTTCGCCTTCGCGATCTGGGACGGCCCGCAAGGCTGTCTCCGGCTGTTTCGCGACCGCATCGGCGTGAAACCGCTTTACTGGGGCTGGGACGGGCGCACGCTCTGTTTCGGCTCGGAGCTTAAGGCCCTTCGTGCCCTGCCGCATTGGCAACCCGAAATCAACGCGGTCGCCGTGGGGGAGTTTCTGCAATACGCCTACATCGCCGCCCCGCGTACGATCTATCAAGGCGTCCACAAGCTCATGCCCGGCCACTGGCTGAACCTCGGCCGCGAGGACGGGCCGACGGTACGGCCATACTGGCGGCTCGCCGATGTGCTGGCCAAGGGCGAGCGGATCGAAAGCGACGCCGTGCTCGAAGAAGAACTCGAAGCTCTGGTCGAGAGCGCCTTCCGCTACCGCATGGTCGCCGACGTGCCGGTCGCGCTGTTCCTGTCGGGAGGGCTCGATTCAAGCCTCGTTGCCGGCGTTCTCAAGCGCTGCGGTTTCACCCCGCAGGCCTTCACCATCGGCTTCGAGAGCGACCGTCACGACGAGTCCGCCGCCGCGCGCAAGGTCGCCGACGCGCTCGGCCTCGAACATCACATGGCGAGGATCTCGTCGCGGGAGGCGGGAGCCATTCTCGATCAATGGCCGACCTTCTACGACGAGCCGTTCGGCGACCACTCCGGCATTCCGACCTATCTCGTCGCCAGGCTCGCGCGAGAACGGGTCAAGGTTGCACTGTCCGCCGATGGCGGCGACGAGCTGTTCTGCGGCTATGGCGGCTATCCCCTGGTCGGCAGTCGCATGCAACGCTTCGAAGGGCTTCCCGCGCTCGCCCGGAGCGCCGGGCGGATGATGGACGAGATGGTCGCAGGCGTACCGATGGGCAACGGCCCTGTCGGCGCCCGTGTCAAGTCCGCGCTCGGGCACGGTCTCGTGCACGACCGCGTGCTCAAGCTGAGCGGCTATCTCGCGGCCGCTTCGCCGTCCGACGCCATCCGGCCGTTCCGCTCGTTCTTCCAGCCGCGCGAGATCGCCGCGATGATGGCCGTACCTTATGCCGATCCCCGCGCGGGAGCGGGCGAATGGCCCGGCAAGCCCATGGAACGGCTGATGGCGACGGACCTCGGCGAATACTTGCCCGACGATGTGCTGGTCAAGGTCGATCGCGCGACGATGGCCGTCGGCCTTGAGGGACGCGAGCCGCTGCTCGACCACCGCATCGTCGAATTCGCGTTCCGGTTGCCTCTGCGGTCGCGCAATGGCCCGCTCGGCAACAAGCACATCCTGCGCAGCATCCTCTACCGGCACGTGCCACGCCCGCTCGTCGACCGGCCCAAGCAGGGCTTCGCCGTGCCGATCGCCGACTGGATGCGCGACCTCCTGGCCAAGGGCGACGTCGCCGACAGCATCACGGTGCTGCGCGAGCGCCTGCCAATGCTCCGCGCGGTCCAGCTCGACGGAGCCGTCACAGCCTTCGCGGGCAGCCCGCAAGGCGTCAACCGGCTTTGGCTGCTCCACGCACTGGGGCGCTGGACAGAGCATTGGAAGCCGTAACCGAGACCATGAGCACGGTGGCCGCGAAGTTGCCCGGAACGGAGGCGCGATCCGGCCCTTCAGGGGAAGGGGATGCACGGCGCGTGCGAACCGGCGCCGCCGCCACGTTGCGCGTGCTGCAGTCGGTTCCATCCTATTATCCGGCCTTCGTCTACGGCGGCCCGATCTTCTCGATCCATTACCTGTCGGAGGCGGTGGCGAGGCTCGGGCTTGCGGTTTCGGTGGCCACCACCAACGCCAACGGCGCGACCCGGCTCGCCGTGCGGACCGATCAGCCGGTGCCGTTCGCCCCGAACTATTCGGTATCCTACTACGACGACACCATCATCGGACGCTTCTCCTGGGCCTTTACCCGCAACATCTGGAAGCACGTTCGCGCTGCCGATGTGGTGCATCTGCAGGACATCTACTCGACCTATGCCGCGCTGACGCTGGCGGCGGCGTGGCTCGCCCGCAAACCGGTGCTCATGTCGCCCAGGGGTTCGCTCTCGGTCTGGGCGTTGACGGCGAAGCGGGCCTCGGTCAAGCGGCTCTGGCTCAAGCTCCTTTTCCTGCCTCTCATGCGCGACCGGCGGCGCGTCGCCTGGCATGCGACATCGGCGGCCGAGCGAGACGAGACGCTGGCGGTTGCGCCCGGCGCGCGGGTCCGCGTGATCCCGAACGGCATGGATTGCAGCGCCTACGACGCGCGACCGCGCCCGGACCGCGCCGAGTATGCTCGCCGGTTCCTGCCGGAAGGGCTGGTGCTGGAGCCGGGCGCGCGCGTGCTGGCCTGTCTCGGGCGCCTGCACAACAAGAAGTGCTTCGACATCGCTATCCGCGCCTTCGCGCTCATGCGGCCGAGCGATGGGGGAAAGGGGCATCCGGGCGACGTCCTGCTGATCGCAGGCGGCGACGACGGCGCGCGAAATGACCTGGAAGCGCTGGTCTCCGAACTCGGCCTTGCGGCTCGCGTCATCTTCGTCGGTGAAATCAAGGGCGACGATAAGATCGCCTTCCTCAAGGGCGCGGACCTGTTCCTGTTTCCCACCCACAACGAGAACTTCGGCATGAGCTGCCTTGAGGCGCTGGAAGCGGGCACGCCGGTGGTGTCGAGCCGCAACGCGCCGTGGCAGGAGCTTGAGACCTCGGGAGCCGGATTTTGGGTGGATAACACGCCGGAAGCATTCGCGCGGGCGGCCGAGGAGCTGCTGGCGCGGGATCCCGCTTCGCTCCGCACCCAGGCACGCGCACTCGCCGGGCGCTACGATCTCACGGTGATAGCTGCCGAGATGCGGGATCTTTACATAGAACTCTCGGAAGGAGGGCCAAGTGAACGTTGATGCCCATAGCCAGATCATTCTCGACCGCTATGCCGACCGTGCCAATGTCACCTTCAGCCAAATGCCGTATGACGTCCTTGTCGCCCGCTACCTGTCGAAGGTGATGTCGCCCGACGACATAGCCGACAAAACCATTCTCGAGATCGGCGCGGGCTGCTCGCAATACAGCGCCTATTTTCTCGACCGCGGCTGCAAGCGCTACTTCGCCAACGACATCGTGCCAGAGCGCATCGAAGCCGTGCGCATCGACGACCCGCGCTTCGTGGCGCTGCCGGGCGACTTCCGCGACATCGAGGTGCCGGAGCCGGTCGACATCGTGTTCGCGGGCCTCACGATGATGTTTCTCGTGCCCATGCACGACGAGTTCATCGCCAGGTTCGCAAAGGTGCTGAAGCCCGGCGGCCATTTCTTCAGCATGGATGCCAACTACTTCTGCCCGCTGTCGGTGTGGCGGCGCTTTGCCGACCGCCGCAGCAACCCTGCGCGCCTGTTCAGCCCTTTCGCCTACGCCGACAGATTCCGGCAAAACGGCTTCGCGGTCGAGAAGCTCGTGCCCTTCACGGCGCCCCTGCCCTGGAGCACGGGCAACTGGCTTGCGGGCACCACCTTCTGGCTGCGGGCCAGACGAACGTGAGCGATTGCAGCGGCACCATCCATTTTTCAGGAGGGCAAACCGATGCGCCCACGTATCGAATATGCCAGGACGGTTAAGGTCGCCCGGGAGGTCTTGGCCAAGTATCCACCGGAGTGGCAGAAGGTGCAGGGGCATCGAATTCCGCAGTTTGCGAAGGAGATCAGCCTCATCTACAAAAGCGGTGGAACCGTCGTCGATCTCGGCGGTGGCGACGGATTGCGCTCGGCTATCTGCGTCGGGCTTGGAATGAAGGCCTACAATGTCGACGCATATCGCGTGCTCGCGGCCGATGGCGACTACATGCACCAAGGCTTCAAGGAGCAGTGGGATGCCGCGGTGGAGACCGGACGGAAGATCGGGGTAGAGTTCGTCAATCAGGACGTGCTCGGCTGGCGGACAAACCTGCCGCAGGTCGACGTCGTCATGTCATTCGATTCGATGGAGCATTGGCAAAACTCCCCACGGGCCCTGTTCAAGCATCTCGTCGAGAAGCTACCGCATGGTGGAATGCTCTTCATCGGTGTTCCGAACGCCGCGAACATCTCGAAGCGGCTGCGCGTTCTCATGGGGCGCAACGTGTTTTCGACCATGGACGACTGGTACTACACACAAAGCTTCGCCGGTCACGTTCGCGAGCCCGTGGTGGCCGACCTGCGAGTGATCGCGCGGGATCTCGATCTCAAGGCCGAGGTCTTCGGCGGGAACTGGATCGGCCTCCACCAGCTTCGCGGCCTCGGCCCAGTCGCTGGCGTTGCGGACCGCATGCTGCGGACCTTTCCGTCGCTCTGCTCCGACATCTATCTCCTCGGCGAAAAGCGCTGAACGGCATCATCGCATGACAATCGGCAATGCGGTCCTGATCCGCTCTTATGGCGCGACCGGCCTCCTGATCGCGTTGTCGCTGGCATCGAGCGTGATGTTCGCTCGCTTCCTCGGACCCGAGGCGAGGGGGCTTCTGCTGGCGCTGATGTTCTGGCCCTATTTTGTCGCCGCGAGCCTGTATCTCAGCCTGAACGAGGCGACCGCGCTGCACGTGGCGAGAGCTGCCGCCGGGGACAAAGGCGCTACACCCGAGGAGGGGCAGACGCTCGCTGCCTCGGGGCTCGTCCTGCAGTCGATGGCGATCTCGCTCGTGACCCCGATCACCCTGCTGCTGCTGCCGTTCCTGCTCGCCGATCAGCGCGACAGCCTCAGGCTCGTGCTCGCCTACACCACCGCCTACATCCCCGCGATGTTCCTGGATCTGCACGCCAAGGCGGTGCTGCAGGGGCGCGGACGGATCGACGCGCTCAACGTCCTGCGGCTGGTGCAGCCCGTCCTCTACACGGTGTCGCTGATCGCACTGTGGGCGCTTGGCCGCTTCTCCGTCGACACCGTGCTGGCGGCCATGCTGGCATCAACCTTTGTGAGCGCCGTGACGGGCCTCGTCACAGCCTGGTCCAATCCCTTCCGGGCCGCGTGGGCGAGGATGCGCGAAATCGCGGCGACGGGCGCGGCGTTTCATGTCGCCAACCTGCTCGTATATGCCGCCAACGAGGCAGACAAGCTGATCGTGCTCGGGCTGCTCAACCTTCGCGAGATCGGCTACTACAGCGTGGCACTGGCGATCAGTACGCTTGGAACCAATTTCATCATCCAGAGCCTGGGCGTCACGGTCACGTCCGAAATGGCTGCCGCTGCCACGCCCGAGAAGCGGCTCCGCGTGGTTCAGTCGACCATCAACGACGGGGCGCTGCTGCTCGCACTCTCGAATGGTCCGGCGGCGGTGCTGATGCCGGTCTGGCTGCCGCTGGTGTTCGGATCAGAGTTCGGGCCTGTGGTGCCGGTAGCCATGCTGCTGCTCGTCGCCGGCACCCTGAAGGGCCTTCGCCTTGTCATCGACCGCGCGCTGCGGGCGGACGGCAACACCCGCAGCGGGATGACCGGCGAGGCCGTGGCGCTCGTCGTGCTCGTCCTCGCCGGGATCGTGGGGGCGCGTTTTGGCGGCTTGACGGGACTTGCGCTTGCGGTGATCGCGGCTCAGGCCGCGGGTCTCGCGGCGGTGATGCTGGCGGCCGCGCTTCATCTCGAATGCCCGGCCTCGGCGCTCGTCCCGCTGCGCCATCCGTCGCACTCGCGGCTCCTGGCCGTCTTGCGCCGGTTGCGGAGCTGATCGGCCATACCGAGGAAGGCAAAATCGGCCAGAGGGCGTCCCGAACCTTTTATGTGGTGTTCCAACGGAACTAACGCGTTGCGTCATGACGAGGCCGCGCAGTGCGCCTAGCGGGCGGTTCGAGAGCGGCATTGAGCCGATGAACGAGCCCGCAAGCCTTGCCCGGCGCTCGCTGCTGACAACAGCGCTCGCGGCTTCCGCAGCGGTCGCCGCCGCGCCTTCGGCAAGCGCGCAGGTGTCAGGGCCGGATGCGCAGCGAGACCTCGGCGACGTCCTCTCTTGCGCAACGATCGCCGCCGCCCGCTCCGCCCGCATACCAGCTGATCGCACTCTCTTGCGGCTCGTCGGCTATCATGCTCCAGGCGACGGGGGCGGGGCGCTGTACCGGCGCGTGGCCAGAGCGCCCGCGCACGCGCTATGGTTCCGCAGCGCCGATGGTGCCTTCTGGGAATGGTCGGACACGCGCCTCGACGTACGGATGGCGGGCGCCATCGGCGACGGACGCTTCGATGCGGGCGCGCTGCGGATTCTCGGCGGCACGGACGACACGCGCGCAATCCAGAACGCCATCTCGGCGCATTGTCACTTCGGCCTGGCGGACGCCTGCCATTTCCCGAACCGGAGCTTCCGTATCACCGCGCCGCTGCACGCGCACTACGGCACGGCGTCGAGCCAGTGCCGGCTGTTCGGGCACTGGAACTATCGCGGCAACAACCCCAGCCAGACCTATCTCGAACATCCATCGGGCACCACCCTCCTTTGCGACTTCACCGAGGGCATGGGGATCAGCATAGCCGGCAGCTATGGCGCGCACGTCAAGGGTCTTGCCCTGATCGGGCGCAACGCGGCCTGGGTCCGTGCCAACAATCTCGGCTACGGCACGCCGCGCATCGACGATACCCTGGCCGCCAACTGGATCGATCCGGCGCTGCCCGAGGCCGCTGGCGGCCGCTATTCCGCCTACGCCGGCATCACCGTCGACGCATTCTACGAGAAGGGGCGGCCGGCTTATCCGATGCCGGATCTGCCCGCCTATCTCGGCGGCGCGGTCATCGACAAACCGTCAACACAGATCCTCATCGAGGAGTGTTATATTTCGGGCTTCGTGGTCGGCGTGGCCGATGCGCCCGGCGGAGCACCGTACTGCAGCGACTTCATGCAGATCCGCCGCACCGTCGTCGAGCGCTGCCAATACGGCCTCTCCGCGTGCCAGAGCCAGCAGCGCAACCTGATCCGCGAAAGCTGCTTCTATACGAGCTGCTACTGCGCGGAGACCACCAATACGCATGGGAACGCGGACGGAACGCTCGGTATCGCGCTCAACATCAGCTACGCGGGCGTGATCCATCTGTTCAAGCTGGCGGCCAGCGGCGGCTCGAAGCCATGGTTCAACGGTTTGCCGATCCTGTTCCTCGGCTGCCAAGGGGAGGCGTTGTGGCGCATGGGCGACATCGACGCCACGACGCCGGTCGAGACGTCGCTCGTCTTCGAGGGCTGCTCCTTCAGCTTCGATTCGACCGCGGTGCCGGTGCGCGGGGTTCCGGCCACCATGCTGGCGGGCTTCAGGCCGGGTTCTCCCATCGCAATCACGTTCCGGGACACCCGGCTCTACACATATCCCTCGGTGTTTCCGGTCATGTTCGACGCGGAATGCGTTTCGGCGGACGGTCTCTCGCTGTTGTCGAACAACGGCATCGGTATCGGTGGCGGCAACTATATCGGTCTCGGTTTGCGCCAGCGCGGCTATCAGCGGCTGGCGAGCAATGCCACCGCCGACGGACTGGTGCTGCGCGACGGGGCGAGCCGCACCGGGCGCATGCGGCTGAAGTTCTGTCAGTACGACGTCGATGCCCGGCGCCCCGCGCCCGACAACGTGCGGAGCATCATCTGTGGGCCAACGCAGCATTCCGAGCGCGCCCGCAACGTCTGTGCCTACATGCAACGTGTAACGGGCAGTTCCGAGACCGATGCCGAGGGCGATTGGCTGCCGCCGCAGACATCGCCTGTCGAGAAGGCATCCCTGTCGCAGGTGAGGCTCAGCGGCAGAATGCTGACGTTCGTTCTTGCGGGAAGCGCGCGCGTTGCGGCGACGCTCGCGCTAAGCGGGCCATTGCCGGGGGACGTGCTTATCGATCAGGCGAGCGGCAGCGTTTTCTTCGTGGAGGCGACCGATCCGCAAAGCGGCATCGTCAGGGCGATCCTGCAGAACAACTATCGGACCGCCGATGGCGGCGCCAGCTTCAGCCTGCACGATCCCGTCGACCTCGCGAGCGGGACGTTCCTTCTGCTCAATGCCCGGCTCTATGCCGCGCGCGAACCCCTTACCGGTGAGGTCGAGAAGGGCGACGACAGGCTGACGCTGCTAGCGGCCCCGGGCGAGGCTCCGCCTGTCGCGGACAGCAAGGTCGTGGCCGGTGACTACCTCCATCCACGCCACGGCATGCCCGCGCCTTTCGCCCCCGAGGCGTGCCGCGTCGTCGCCCTGACGCCGGAGGCGCTGACGTGCGACGGCCCGGCGCGAAGCAGCGCGCCGCCGCGACAGTACCGGGTGTTCGTGCGCGTGGACAACTAGTGGTCCGATTCCGACATTTGCATCCGTTTGCCGCACGCTTGCGAGCAAATGTCGGGTTCGAAAGGACCACTAGCCTCTCGGCATCGAGGGAAAGACGATGACCTGCCTTGTCTCCTTAAGTCTGCGAAAGAGCCTCTCTTGAAAGTCATATTTCTCAATCGCTTTTTCTATCCCGATCATTCCGCAACGAGTCAAATGCTGTCTGATCTCGCCTTTGCGCTCGCTGCACGCGGGCATGCGGTCGAAGTCATCGCCGCGAGGCTCACCTATGACGGTGTCCGCGCGCTGCCGAAAAACGAAATCGTCGGTGGCGTCACCATAAATCGCGTCTCAACGACTGCGTTCGGACGGGGAAAGCTCCTCGGGCGGACGCTCGATTACGTGACGTTCTTCGCATCGGCGAGCTTCTCCCTTCTCCGTCACGCCAAGCGCGGCGATCTGGTCGTCGTCAAGACGGACCCACCGCTTCTGGCGGTGCTTGCGGCTCCCATCGCCTGGCTCAAGGGGGCAAGACATATCAACTGGCTTCAGGACATTTTTCCGGAAGTCGCGTCCGCGCTTGGCATGGGACAAACAAGGGTGCAGCAGGGAGCAATTTCCCTGCTCCGATGGGTTCGCGATCTCACGCTTCGATATGCCGCCGCGAACGTCGTGCTGGGTGGCCGCATGGCTGACGAGGTCCGGCGGCGCGGTGTGCAAGAGGCGCGCATCACGATCATCGCCAACTGGGCGGACGGGCGCGACATCCATCCCATCGAAAGGCAAAACAATGCCCTTCGCGAGGAATGGGGCCTGCGGGAGGCGTTTGTTGTCGCCTATTCGGGAAATCTTGGCCGCGCCCACGACCTCGAAACAATGCTGAGCGCGATCAGGATGCTCGAAGACAAAACAAGGCATCCCCGATTGGCCCTCGTCGATGCCGGAGAAAGCGATCGGCACGCTCAGCGTGCCTTGAACCGAACTCGATTGAGAGCGGAAAAGTTGATTGACGACAGGCCCTTACAGCATCGTCCGGCTTCTGAATTGGGGGTCGACGCTGTAGAAGGCCCAGACAAGGGGCCGGTTCCTGATTGCGCATTCCGCTGGCTGTTCATCGGCGGGGGAGCCCAAATGGATCGCCTGAAACGAGCGGTGAAGGCGGGCGGCCACGATAGCGTGACGTTTAAGCCTTATCAGCCGCGCGAACGCCTGGCGGCAAGCCTTTCCGTGGCTGACGTTCATCTCATTTCGCTGAAGCCGGAACTCGAAGGCTTCATCGTGCCCAGCAAATATTACGGGATCGCGGCGGCTGGGCGACCGGCAATTTTCATTGGCGACCCTGATGGCGAGATCGCTCGAATCATACGGCGCAGTGCGACGGGGTTCGTCGTTCGCGAGGGCGACGGAACTGGCCTGGCTGAAGCGATCCTTCTTCTCGCCGGAGATGGGGCACTGGCCGCGCGGCAAGGCGAGCGCGCCAGAAAGATGTTTGAGAGCGAGTTCGGCCTGTCGCGCGCGGTAACTGCCTGGGAGAGACTCATCTGGAAAGTCTCCCAGGCACGAGATCCGAAACAAGCGCCCGAGATGAACGCTATCGAAAAATCATAGTCGGCCGAGCACGGCATCTGGCGTCAAAGTATATCTTACCTTTTTATCGCATCGCGAACGGTTCGAGCTTCGGCCTTCGGACGATCAAACGTGGCGCTCGACGCGCTCACGTTCGAGAGGCACAGCTTTCATGTCCGCGGCTACCATTTCTTTTACAAGCTCATTGAAGGAAACTGCGGGACGCCATCCCAGAGCGGCGCGAGCCTTTGACGCGTCTCCGAGCAGAATATCGACCTCGGTCGGACGGAAATAGTCAGGGTCGACTTCCACCAAAGTCCGTCCGGTCTTGGCGTCCAACCCTCTCTCCTGAACCCCCTCACCTTCCCAGACAATGCGATAGTTCGCTGCCGCGAAGGCCGCCTCGGCGAACTCGCGCACCGTGTGTGTTTCGCCGGTGGCGAGCACGTAGTCGCCGGGCCGGTCCTGCTGGACCATGGCCCACATGCCCGCAACATAGTCGCGCGCATGGCCCCAATCGCGCTTCGCGTTCAGATTCCCCAGAAAAAGCCTGTCCTGCAAACCTTGCGAGATGGCCGCAACCGCGCGCGTGATCTTGCGCGTGACGAAGGTCTCGCCGCGCAAAGGGCTCTCGTGATTGAAAAGAATGCCATTCGAGGCATGCATTCCGTAGGCTTCGCGGTAGTTGACGGTAATCCAGTAAGCGTAAATCTTGGCGGCGGCGTAAGGCGAGCGCGGGTAGAAAGGCGTTGTTTCACTTTGCGGGACTTCCGCAACCTTTCCATAAAGCTCTGAAGTCGAGGCCTGATAGAACCGAACCTTGTCTTGAAGCCGCAAGATGCGGATCGCTTCGAGAAGGCGCAATGGGCCAAGCGCATCCGCATTGGCGGTGTATTCAGGGGTTTCGAAACTGACCTGAACGTGGCTTTGCGCCGCGAGATTATAAATCTCGTCGGGCTGAACGTCTTGAACGACGCGAATGAGGTTCGTCGCGTCGGTCATGTCGCCATGGACGAGCCGGAAAAGAGGGTCGCCGATATGAGGGTCCTGATAAAAGGCATCGACGCGTCCGGTGTTGAAAGAGGATGACCTGCGCTTGATGCCCCAAACGCGGTAGCCCTTCTTCAAGAGGAACTCGGTCAGATAAGCGCCGTCCTGGCCGGTAACACCAGTGATCAATGCTCGCTTTTCCATCTCCTAGACCGCCCTCAATCTTTCATAATTGTTGCAATACCAGTCGTAAGTTCTAGCGAGACCGTCGCGCAAATCGGTTTTGGCCTTCCAGCCCAATTTTGTCAGTCGGCTTACATCGAGAACCTTGCGGAGCGTTCCATCAGGATAGGAAGCGTCGAACACGAGTTCGCCCTCATAGCCGGTCGTCGACCTGATCATCTCGGCGAAAGATCTGATGGTCACATCCTCGCCGGTCCCTACGTTCGTGGCGATGGGGCCGCTATAGTTTTTCATGAGGAAAACGCAGGCATCCGCCAAATCATCGACGAACAGAAACTCGCGACGCGGCGTGCCCGTACCCCATACCGCGACCTCGGGCAGCCCCTTGATCTTCGCGTCATGAAAACGAGACATCAGCGCAGCCGGCACATGCGCATGTTTTGGATGGAAGTTATCGTTTGGACCGTAAAGATTGGTCGGCATCGCGGAGATGAAATCGCAGCCATACTGCTGGCGGTAGCATTCGCAAAGCTTGACGCCTGCAATTTTCGCGAGCGCATAAGGCTCGTTCGTCTGTTCGAGCGGCCCGGTGAGAAGCGCTTCCTCGGCGATAGGCTGAGTTGCATCCCTCGGATAAATGCATGATGACCCAAGAAAGAGGAGCTTCTCCACGCCATGTGCGAAGGCCGCATGGATCACGTTCAGCTCTATCCTGAGGTTCTGATACAGAAAGTCCGCGCGCTGGAGATTATTGGCGAGGATTCCGCCGACTTTTGCCGCCGCCAGAAAGATCGCTTGCGGCTTGTGCTCTGCGATCCATTGTTCGACTGCCGCACTTGACTGAAGATCGAGTTGCGTCCTGTCCGGGGTCAACAGAATGCAGTCTTCGGCGGCGAGACGGCGCACGAGCGAGCTTCCCACGAGGCCGCGGTGTCCGGCCACCCACACCCGCTTCCCGGCAAGATCATAGCTCATCGACCCTCCTGAAGCGTCTGAAATGGCTTTCGTCAAATACGACAAAGAAGCCCGTGACCAAGGGTCGACATCTGTGCAATCCCGTTCCCTTCTCCATTCAGCTATTCGATCATGCCAACAAGTTCAACTGCGCAGCATAGGAATTAACTATTTTTTGCAGCCATCCGATCCGGCATTGCTGCGCCTCGCTCCGAGGAGAGTTGTACTTGCCATCGAGCTACAAAAGCGGTTCCAGACAGCCCGGGCAACCCGGTTCTGTCAGCCCGGCGGACGCAGCATGGTGGAGCGGCCCGATCAAAACATACCATTGACAAAAAATATCATCCGAATAGACAGGGCATACGCTAAGATAAATAAGTAGGTGTCACACAGTGTTGCCGGTTGAGCCTTCAAAGTGGGGCGTGCTGATGACGCATCCGCACCGCGAAAGTTATGCGATCGAAAATCTGGCCAGGCAGGCCTTTTCCGTCTATTGCCCGATGATGGTTAAGCATGTCCGTCACGCGCGGCGCGCTTATGATGCGCCGCGGCCGCTTTTCCCGGGGTATGTTTTTGTCGAGCACCAGAGCGCGCTTCAATGTCTGCGGCCGATCCTCGGAACCTACGGCGTGCGCTCCATCTTGCGAATTGGCGACAGACTTGCCTTGCTTCCCGGCGGGTTCGTTGAAAGTCTCAAGGCACGCGAAACCGACGGCGTCATCTCGAAACCCGAAATGCCTTTCAGGACGGGACAGACTGTAACGGTAAACGGCGGCCCGTTCGACGGCTTGGTGGGTCGGATCCTCGAATTTCGGGAACGTGATCGCATCCTCTTGCTTCTCGATCTGCTCAATCAGCAAACCAAAGTACAAATCGAGGCCAGGATGCTGCGTTCGACGTAAAAGAAACGCCGTCGTCAAAGCGCGCACGGATTTCTGGAGCAAGAACCAGGCATTAGCGCGAGTGGCTGCCGGTGAAAACATTCCATACTGCCCGCTTCCGGTCTTCCGCCCGCCGACCGAGACGACGAAATCCTGGGTTTCTTTAGGGACTTTTGGCTTCGGCAACTTCGAGCGTCGCCCCCGTCGGAGCCGCAATGTTCCGAATGAGAAGACATCCGCTCAACTGACCGTAATTTTACACCGCTCCTCGACCTGAGCGAGCCGTCAACTGACGGCAGCCGGTGAGCGCGCCGACGTCACCCTCACTATGGCCCATCGCAGTCGTGCAGCGCCCGATCTGCGGCAAGACGCTGCAGGCGCGCCCTACCCCTTCAGCGCCGCCGCGAACGCAGCGAGAAGCCGCATGTTCGTTGCCTCGTTCGCCGCCGCTACGGCCTCTGGCCCAAGTGCGACGCGAGGATGATCGATGATGCTCTCGCCCCATTTCCGAATGAAAGGCCACACGCCGCCCGCGTATGAGGGGGCGCTGTAATCGCCAACCACATCCGCGCCGACGATGGTGTGGCGCCCCGCAACGGCGTGGATGAGCGCGATCACGTCGCCGAGCGACAGCCTGCCCTGATCCCAGTTCGTCACCGCGTCAGGGGATGCGAGCACGTCCTTGTCGAGCGTGATGTAGACGTCCGCCGTTTCGATGCGCGACAGAAGAAGCTCGACGAAAGCAGCCACCCCGATGTCGGCGATCGACGTCCAATGGATAAGGCCGCCTTCCTGCCGATGGCTCGCGCCCGCGCCATAATCGCTACTCACCTTCGACGGCGGTTGCGCGAACGGGAAAAGCTCAAGCCGACCCTCCTTCAACGCGGTCAGATTGCCGCCCTTCCATTCCGGGTGTTGAAGATCCTTGCTGCAAACGCCGACGGTGATGATTTTCGCCACGTTGGGGGTGGCAAGCGCGCGGTTCACCCACGAACCGCAATGCATCCCGCTCGAACAGCGCACCCAGTCGGGATGATTGTCCAGATGCACGATTGTGAAGGGGCGCGACGCATCCGCCGCCGCCCGCGCGATCAGCATGGCGCTGACGTGATGAAAATCACCCGAACCGAGGAATGCGAGAACCGGGCCCCCATCGCCATGACGATGCGCGCTCTCACCGAGCTTCGCTTCAAGCCTTGCGAGGTCCGCGTCGTAACCCCAAAGCCGCACGCGGGGGCCATCCGCCAAAGCGTCCACCGAAACCGCCGCGCGTTCCGCACACGCGTCAAGGAAGGCACGCTGGCCCGAGAAGGCGTTATCGAGATGAACAAGTTCCAGCCGCATTCCGAACCGCTTCTCCCTTTCGGCTCAACACCGCCGCCCATAAGCGACGACGCGCGCCGCCCGCCCCGTCGCCGCCCCTTGGAGCCTCGCCCCTTGCGCGCATGAGCCAATCGCAACCGAAGCCCGTTTGCGCAATCAATGCTTTACCCCGGCTGGCGGCGCTTGCAAGGCGTCATCCCGCAAAAATGGGCGGACTCGCCGCGCCATGAGCGATTGTCGCCCCGGAAACGTACCGCCGCGCCGAAAGCTTTCGATGCAGACCGCCAGCCCCGGGAAATCCAGAGTTTGCACAAAGACACACCAGCGACTATATTATGCGCTAACCCTTCGATTGCGGGTTCCCCCACACAATCGGAAATTGAATGCCCAGGAAGCGGAGAGGGCTCGCGCTTCCAGGACCGGAGGAAATTTATGAGCGACAAACCCCTGATGCCGAAGGCGACGGCCGTCTGGCTCGTCGAGAACACCTCGCTGACATTCGACCAGATCGCCGACTTCTGCGGATTGCACGTGCTTGAAGTGAAGGGGATCGCAGACGGCGACGTCGCGGCCGGCATTCGCGGCGCCGATCCGATCGGCGCGGGCCAACTCAGCCGCGAGGAAATCGCCCGCGGCCAGAAAGATTCGTCCTATCGGCTCAAGCTGTCGCGGTCCAAGGTTCACATCCCGGAGATCAAGGCGAAGCGCGCGCCGAAATACACGCCGGTCTCGCGCCGTCACGACCGCCCGAACGCCATACTCTGGCTTCTGCGCCATCATCCCGAGTTGCGCGATACGCAGATCATGCGTCTTGTCGGCACGACGAAATCGACCATCGAAAGCATTCGCGAGCGCACGCACTGGAATTCCGCGAGTCTCCAGCCGCAAGACCCCGTCGCGCTCGGCCTCTGCTCGCAGATCGACCTCGACAATGAAGTGAAGAAGGCCGCGAAGCGGGTCGAGGAGGAGCAGCCCGAAGGAGCAGTGCTCGAAACCGCTGGCGTCACCATCGCGCCGCCGTCCGAGCAGCCCTATCTCGACGTCGAGGAATGGAAGTAGCCGGGGCGCCTGCCCGGCGTCGCCTCGGCGCCAATCGGATTTGCCTGCGTTAAATCGCCATCGCGTTGATGCAGACAACCTGATCGACAAAACGAGATTCACAGCGTCTTGCCGCGTCTTGCGGCGCAATTCTTTGAAAGTCGGGTTCCGGTTCTGACGCGCTTCGTCCCCTGACCCAAACCGGCCGGAGCATCATCCCCGGCCGTTTTAATGAGCTGCAAGCGAGCCGGTTACGCCGCCGGTCGCGCATAGTCCGGATAGGTCGCCGCGAGCCCCTCACGCGAGGCGGGCGAGACGCCGCGCTCGGTGATGATGCCCGTGATGAGCCGCGCGGGCGTCACGTCGAAAGCGGGGTTCGCGCCGGGGCTGCCCGGCGCCGTAACCTGCACCTTCACGATGTCCCCGCTCTCTGCGCGGCCCGTCATATGCGTCAGCTCGCGCGCGTCGCGTTCCTCGATGGGGATATCGCGCACGCCGTCGAAAAGCGTCCAGTCGATGGTCGACAGCGGCAGCGCGAAATAGAACGGCACGCCGTTGTCCTTCGCCGCAAGCGCCTTGAGATAGGTGCCGATCTTGTTCGCCGCATCGCCCGCCGCCGTGAGGCGGTCGCAGCCCACGATGCAGAGATCCACCTGCCCGTGCTGCATGAGGTGGCCGCCGGCATTGTCCGCGATCACGGTATGCGGCACACCATGCGCGCCAAGCTCGAACGCGGTCAGCGCCGCGCCCTGATTGCGCGGGCGCGTCTCGTCCACCCACACATGCACCGGGATGCCAGCGTCGTGCGCCTGATAGATCGGCGAAAGCGCCGTGCCCCAATCGACGCAAGCGATCCAACCCGCGTTGCAATGCGTCAGCACGTTCACCGGGCCGTTCTTCTTCTTCGCGATTTCCTCGATGATCGCCTTGCCGTGCGCGCCGATGCGGCGGCAGGTTTCGACGTCCTCGTCGGCGAGTTGCGCGGCTTTGGCGAAGGCGGCGGCGGCGCGCTCTGCGGGTGCGAGCGGCCGAAGGAAGGTCAGCATCTCGTTCAGCGCCCAGGCGAGATTGACCGCCGTGGGGCGCGTGGCGGCGAGCGTCTTCGCGGCGCTTTCGAGGCCGGCGTCGGACGCATCCGCGCGGAGCGCAAGCGCGAGCCCGTAAGCCGCCGTCACACCGATCAGCGGCGCGCCGCGCACCTGCATGACGCGAATCGCATGCGCAGCGTCTTCAAGCGTCTCAAGCCTCAGCGTCTCGAAGGCATGCGGGAGCCGCGTCTGATCGATGATACCGACCGCGCCGTCGCTTTCCGGCCAGATCGTGCGATAATGGGTGCCGCCGATTTTCATGTCTCACTCCTGCGCCTGGGGGCGGGTGCTGCTTTCTCTTTCGCTCCCACGAAAAAGCCTTTTTGCGAGCCGAACGCAACCCCTGCCGACGCATGAGGGTTGCGGCAGATGAGGCGCGACGAGGCAGCGGACGCTTCCTGCTCGCGTCGTCAGAAAATCCGCAGCGCAATCTGGAACGTGATGGGCGAGAAGCCCAAGCTGCCAAGCTGCCGAGCTGCCTTTGCTTCCGTCAAAAGCGCGCTGCCGTCACTTCTTGAAGAAGGCGCTGGCCGCGTCGAGATGAGCCGTCTTTTTCGCAATGGTCTCTTCGGCGCGCGCGATTTCCGCCTTCAGCGTGGCGATATAGGCGCGAAGCTCATCAACCGAGAAAGCCGCGAGGTCTTTCGGCTTGGAAGACTGTTTTCTGGGTTCGAGATCCTCGATGTCCATTTCGATCTTCCCGGCAGCATTCGTTATAGGATCGTCATAAGCAATCGTGGCCGTCATTCTAGTGGTCCGATCCGACATTTGCATCCGTTTGCAGCACGCTTGCGAGCAAATGTCGGAATCGAAAGGACCACCAGCAACATCATGATTCTGAGAGAGCCTTGAATTTGACATTTGAGCGGGAGCGCGCGGCAACCGGGACTCAAATGTCAAATTCGCTCCACTAGCCGCGTGGTTGGGCGATATGAAGGTCGAGGTCGTGCTCGCGCTCCGGCGCGACGCGCACCTGAAAGAGCTGGCTGCCATCCTCGCGGCCCTTTCGGTCCACCACTTCAGTGTTTTCGTAAAGCCAGTGGATGAAGGCGCCGTCGGCCTCGCCCACGATTACGTCTCGCGTGCGCAGATGCGCCTGAAGCCTGGCGCGAATCGCCGCGGCAAGCTCGGGAACGCCCTCCCCTGTCTGCGCCGAGACGAGAACAGCCGGATGCGCCGCGTTCGCGGCCCGTTTGCCGAGCGCCGCGCGCTCATCCTCGGAAAGAAGGTCTGCCTTGTTCCACACCTCGATCACGCGGGCTCCTTGCGCGGCCGCGTCGATGCCGATCTCGGCGAGCACGCGCTCGACCTCGATCTTCTGCGCCTCCGACGAGGGGCTCGCGATGTCGCGAACGTGGAGGATCAGGTCGGCTTCGAGGATTTCTTCGAGCGTGGCGTGGAACGCGACAATGAGTTGCGTCGGCAGATCCGAGATGAAGCCCACCGTATCGGACAGGATGAATGCGCCGCCATCCGTGAACGACACGCGGCGCAGCGTCGGATCGAGCGTTGCGAACAGCATGTCCTTTGCAAGCACGCCCGCGCCGGAAAGCGCGTTGAACAGCGTCGACTTCCCCGCATTCGTATAGCCGACGAGCGACACGATCTGCTGGTCCGTCTCCTTGCGCCGCTTGCGATGCAGCCGCCGTGTCCGCTCCGACACCGCGAGTTCGTTCCTGATGACGTCGATGCGTTCGCCGATGGCGCGCCGGTCCGCCTCGATCTGCGTCTCGCCGGGGCCGCCGAGAAAGCCGAAGCCGCCGCGCTGGCGCTCAAGATGGGTCCACGACCGGACGAGGCGGCTCTTCTGATAGGTCAGCCGCGCAAGTTCCACCTGAAGGCGGCCTTCCTTGGAGCGGGCGCGTTCGGCGAAGATCTCAAGGATCAGCCCGGTACGGTCCAGCACCTTTGCGTTCCACGCCTTTTCAAGGTTGCGCTGCTGGATGGGCGTCAGCGGATGATCGACGATCGCCACGCTCACGCCTTCGGCTGCGATGATCGCGCCGATCTCCTCCACCTTGCCTGTGCCGAGAAGCGCCGCCGGCTTGATCTGCGCGAGCGGGACGGTCCCCGAAAAGGCGACGTCGAGACCGATGGCCGCGGTGAGCCCCACCGCTTCCTCCAGCCTCTCCTCGCTCGAAAGCGCCAGACCGGACGCGCCTTGCGGGCCGCTCTGGCTCTTCAGCACCGGCACGATGACGATAGCGCGCGTCGCACCGTCATCGCCTGCCGTCGTTCCGCCGGTATTGCCGCCCGCGCGCTGCGCGGCCCGTTCAGTGCGTTCGAGCGTTTTCAAGGTCTGCTATCGATCCTGTACCTGATCTCCGTCCAAGAACGAGATGGGACCGCCGGGCATGATTGTCGAGATGGCGTGCTTGTAGACGAGTTGAGAATGACCGTCGCGGCGCAGGAGCACACAGAAATTGTCGAACCAGGTGACAATGCCCTGCAGTTTGACGCCGTTCACGAGGAAGATCGTCAGCGGGGTTTTGTTCTTGCGCACGTGGTTGAGAAAGGCGTCCTGAAGATTTTGCTGTTTTTCTGGAGGCATGACCTGTCCATTATTTTCTCGCGGCACTGATGGCCGCTTGCCCAATACACGCTATTTGCCCCTGTTAGCTCAGTTGTTGCTCGCGCAACCCTTCCGTGGCACCGCAACGCCGCGACGCCTATACCTCCGACAGTCTGCCGCTCTACGTTAAAAGCTGGTGTGGCCTGGAGACCTCAGCCACTCCGTGATAGGCTGTCCTCAAGCCGCTTGCGATCTCGCCCGGCTTCCCGGTTCCGATCGCGACCCCGTCGATTTTCACCACCGGCATCACAAGCCCGGATGCGGATGTCTGGAAGGCTTCGCTGGCCGATTTGGCTTCCTCCACCGTAAAAGGCCGCTCTTCGTATTGGAGACCACGCGCGCGCGCTGTTTCCATCGCAACCTCTCGCGTAATCCCTCGAAGAATACCAGACTCGGCGGAGCGCGTCACGAGCTTGCCATCGGCAGTGACGATCCAAGCATTGCAGGATGCGCCCTCGGTGACATAGCCCTTTTCGTCGACGAGCCATGCCTCGTAAGCCCCGGCCTCGCGCGCCGCCTGTCTGGCGAGCGACTGGGCCAGAAGACCGGTTGTCTTGATGTCGACGCGCTTCCAGCGGATGTCAGGGAGCGTGATCACAGCAACGCCGACCGCCGCTTTCGCATCGCCCGCCTTGCGCGAAAGCGAGCGCGCGAAGCAAACGACGCCGGGCGCATCGCCGGGGCTCGGAAAGGCGAAGTCGCGCCGCGCCACGCCGCGCGTGATCTGGAGATAAACGATGCCGTTTCTCACCCGGTTGCGACGAACCGTTTCGCGCAAGATCACGCCGAGCGAGCGCAGGCTCATCGGCTCGTCGATGCGCAATTCCGACAGCGAGCGCTGAAGCCGGGCGAGATGCCGGCGCTCATCCACGAGATCGCCGTCGAGAATCTCACACACCTCGTAAACGCCGTCCGCGAACTGAAACCCGCGATCTTCCACATGCACGCTCGCCTGCGCGTAAGGGACATATTCGCCGTTCACATAGACAACTCGCGTCATGGTCTGCCTTTCTGGCGCGAAGGCCGGGGCGATTCCGCCACGCTCGCACTTCGTCCGATTTTCTGCGCGTGCACCCGTAAAATGGGCAACGCGCACTTTTCCCCGAAAGCGCCCTCCCGCGCAAGTCTGCTTGCGGCAAGAAACATGCAATTTTACTGCCAAGTTGTATCGAGGTTGTGAAGGAAGCGATGCCGCCTTGAATCGACGCGACGAAACCTGTCGCGCGAAAAGCCGCGCCTCGCCCTAGTGGCGGACTTCTCCGCCCCTTTCGTTGGAATTCACGCCGAGCGCCCGCAGCTTCCTGTGCAGCGCGGAGCGTTCCATGCCGACGAATTCCGCCGTGCGCGAGATGTTGCCGCCAAAGCGGTTGATCTGCGCCATGAGATATTCGCGTTCGAAGATTTCGCGCGCATCGCGCAGCGGGAGCGACATGAGATGTTCACCGCCCGAGCCGTTCGACGACAAGGGGACGTTCGCGCCGATATCGTCGGGCAGCATGTCCGCGGTGATGACCGCGTCCGGCTCGCCGGTGGACATGATCATGACGCGTTCGACGATGTTGCGGAGCTGGCGGACATTGCCCTGCCATTCGTGGCTTTGCAGCACGGCCATGGCATCGTCGCCGATGACGCGCGGCGGCAGGCCGGACGACGCCGCGATCTGCTTGACGAAATGTTCCACGAGTTCCGGGATATCCTCGCGCCGCTCGATCAGGGGCGCCACCTTGAGCGGCACCACGTTGAGCCGGTGGAAAAGATCCTGCCGGAAACGCCCGGCCGCCATCTCGCGCTCGAGGTCGCGGCTTGTCGAGGAAACGAGGCGCACGTCGACCGACACTTTCGGGCCGCCGCCAATGCGCTGGAATTTCTGCTCGACGAGCACGCGCAGAAGCTTGCCCTGCGTCTCGACGGGCATGTCGGCAACCTCATCGATATAGAGCGTGCCGTTATGCGCTTCTTCGAGCGCGCCGACCTTGCGCACCGTCGACCCGGTTTCCTCGACGCCGAAGAATTCCATTTCCACCCGGTCGGCGGCCATGGACGCGGCATTGACGGCAACGAAAGGTCCGTTCGCGCGGTTGGAACTGGCGTGCAGATAGCGCGCGGCGAGTTCCTTGCCAGAGCCCTGCGGCCCGGTGATCATCACGCGGCTGTTCGTCGGCGCGACCTTCTGAATGGCCTGCCTCAGGTGATTCATGGCTGCCGATTTGCCGATCAGGTCGGAGCTGTAATAGCTTTTTTCCTTCAACTCGCGGTTCTCGCGGCGAAGCTTCGACGCTTCGAGAGCGCGGGCCGTGACGAGCACGAGGCGGTCCGCCTTGAACGGCTTCTCGATATACTCGTAAGCGCCGCGCTTGATGGCGGTGACGGCGGTCTCGATGTTGCCGTGACCGGATATGATGACCACGGGAAGTTCGGGGTGGTTCTTCTTCACCCGCGCGAGCACTTCAAGTCCGTCGAGCTTCGACCCTTGCAACCAGATATCGAGAATGACGAGCGATGGGCGGCGTTCCTCGATGGAGCGCAACGCTTCGTCGCTGTCTTTGGCGAGCCTCGTCTTGTGGCCCTCATCTTCGAGGATGCCAGACACGAGTTCCCGGATATCGGCTTCGTCGTCGACGATCAGAATGTCTGACGCCATGGCTTGCTCCCTCTTTCCACTCAGCTTTGCGAATGGCTGTCGGCGAGCATCAGCTCCGCCTTGCCGTTCGGCCTCGCCTCGTCCTTTTCGGTTCGTTCCACCCCGTGCGACACGGGGATCGTCATGCTGATCCGCGCGCCGTGGTCGCAGTCTTCGGTAGCCGGAGCATCGGCGAGTTCGAGAACGCCGCCATGCTGCTCCGTAATTCTCTGCACGATCGCGAGGCCGAGCCCCGTCCCCTTCTGCCGAGTCGTCACATAAGGCTCGACGAGCCTGTGGCGGTTCTCTTTCGGGAGCCCCACGCCTGTATCGACGACCTCGATGACGAAGCGATGATCGAGCAGCCTCAGCTTCGTCATCACGCGCCCCTTCCCGCTTTCGGGATTCGCCGCGCGATACGCTTCCACTGCTTCGCTCGCGTTCTTCACGAGATTGGTGACAGCCTGGGTAAGAAGCCGCCTGTCGCACAGCGCGACGAGCTTCTCTTTCGGCATGTCGAGCTTGTACTCGATGTCGGAGCGGCTCATCTGGAACAGAATCACCGCCTCGCGCACAACTTCGCGGATATCCTGCTCCTCGAAGACTGCCTGAGGCATGCGCGCGAAAGACGAGAATTCATCGACCATGCGGCCGATATCGCCGACATGGCGGATGATGGTTTCCGTGCACTTGTCGAAGATTTCGCGGTCCTGCGTGATCGACGCGCCGTATTTGCGGCGGATGCGCTCGGCGGAAAGCTGGATCGGCGTCAGCGGATTCTTGATCTCGTGCGCGATGCGGCGCGCGACGTCGGCCCAGGCGGAGGTTCGCTGCGCGACCGTCAATTCGGTCACGTCGTCGAAGGTGAGAACGACGCCGAAATCGGCCTGATCGTCTTTCTCCCGCGTCACCTGAACGGCGAAATTCCGCTCCCCCGTCTCGCGAACGATGGTGATCTGGCCATGCACCGGCTTCGTCCGCGACTGGCGGCGCCCTTTCTCGATCACCTCGCCGAACTCCGGCACGGCCTCTACCAGCGGCTTGCCGATGATTTCGGCGTCATCCGAAAGAGCCAGAAGTTCGAGGCCGGAGCGGTTTATGAGTTTGATGCAGCCCGCCGGATCGACGCCGATCACACCGGCAGTCACGCCGGAAAGCACCGCCTCGATGAAGCGGCGCCGCTCGTCGAGTTCGGAATTCGCGTTCATGATGTCGTCGCGCTGCGTCTTGAGATCGACGGTCATCTGCTTGAAGGTCTGGCCGAGCCGACCTATGTCGTCGCGCGCGAAGCCGTCCTCAAACTGAACGTTGAGATTTCCCTGACTCACTTCCTGCGCCGCGCCGATGAGTTTCCTGATCGGCATCACGAGCCGGTTCGCAAAGACGAGACCCGTCCAGATCGCCGACGCGAGCAGCGTCACGGCAAGAAGGACGTACATGAGCGCGAACACGAACTGATATTGGCCACGCGCCATTTCCAGCTTCTGGAAATGGAAGATATTTTGCTGCGTGCGCTGGAGAAGGCGGAATACGTTCGGGTTCACCGGCCGCACCGCATAGATGAAGGCGTCCTCGAAGCCGTTCAGTTTTTTGATCGCCGCGACGCCGTTCGCCAGATCCCACGAAAGCGGCACGATACGACCTTCCGCAGCCCGTGCGATGTCGGCGGGAGGCGGAGCCTTGTAGCGCGGACCATCGGTCGACGAGGCGGCGAGCAACTGTCCCTTTGAATCGATGATGAAGGCCGCCGGCAACGCGCGCAGCGACACGGCGGACGAGAAGAGCCGCTCGAAAGCCGCCTTGTTCTCGGTGAAGAGCGCAGCCCCGATCTCGACCTCGCGCGCCACATCCACAAGGTCGGAGCGGATCACCTGCCCGCTTTCCTGCAAATATGACTGCGCGACCTCGACCGTATTGTTGACGATGCTCTTGACGCGCGTTGAGAAGAAGGTGTCGAAGGTGCGATCGATGGAAACGGTGGCGAAGATCGCAAGCAGTACCGCCGGGAACAGCGCCACAAAGCTGAAAACCGCTGCGATGCGGAAGTGAAGCCCCGCGCCAGCCTGCCGTTTGCGCGCCTTCAGGAGCTGGGCGACCTGATAACCGATAATGCCGATGATGAAGATGACGAAGGCGGCATTGATGCCGAGCGTCGTCAACACCACCTCGCTCGTCGGATAGACCGAGGTCAGGCCATTGAGGATGAGGAAGGTCGCGACGGAGGAGGTGATGGCCGCGACGACGACGCCGAGCGAGAGCCAGAAACGCAATGCCTTGCCGAAAAGACGTGCACTTGCCACGCTTGCGAGCAGCACCCGCACCCGCGAAAACCCTGCATTCAAATGCGCCGGAATGCCTGCCGCCACGTGCTTTTGCCGCCCTGTTGCCGTGCCGCATCGGTGCAGTCCGAGTTTGTGGAAATTGTGGCATATGCATCACATTTTTATGTGACGTGGTGTGGCCTGTGGGTTTCTACACCGGGCGAGGGTGCGACCGCCTGCGGCGAAGCCGACTTTGCCGGAAGCCAGATCGCGGGTCGCATGAAACCAGACCGAACATGAATGCCGTCGCCGAAACGAAGCGGGCGAGCGGGCGATTTCGTTGCAAACGCCGTTCTATACCTTATCTTCGCCAGACGAACCCCAAAGGGCGCGACCATGGCAACACTTATCGACAACCGCGACGGGCGAGCCCCAGCCGCTGAACAAGCCCCGCGCCATCCCGAAAAGGCGCATCGGCCCGACACGCCCGTGCTTCGCAAGCCCGCGTGGATCCGCGTAAAGGCGCCCGGCTCGGCGGGGTATGCGGGCACCGCGTCCATCGTGCGCGGCAACAGGCTTCACACCGTCTGCGAGGAAGCAGGCTGCCCCAACATCGGCGAGTGCTGGGAAAAGAAGCACGCGACCATGATGATCATGGGCGACACCTGCACACGCGCCTGCGCCTTCTGCAACGTCAAGACCGGCATCCCCGGCGCGCTCGATGCCGCGGAGCCGGAGAATGTGGCGCGCGCGGTGGCGACGCTCGGCCTCAATCATGTGGTCGTGACCTCCGTCGACCGCGACGATCTCGAAGACGGCGGAGCGGCGCATTTCGCCGCCACGATCCGCGCCATCCGCGCGGCGGCGCCCGCCACCACCATCGAGGTTCTCACGCCTGATTTCCTCAAGAAGGGCGACCGACCCCTCGAAACCGTCATCGAAGCGAAGCCCGACGTCTTCAACCACAATCTCGAAACTGTGCCCGGCCTCTATCTCGCCATCCGGCCCGGCGCGCGCTACTTCCACTCGCTGCGGCTGCTCCAGCGCGCGAAGGAACTCGATCCGACGGTGTTCACGAAGTCCGGGATCATGGTCGGGCTCGGCGAGAAACGAAACGAAGTGCTCCAGCTCATGGACGATCTGCGCTCGGCCGACGTGGATTTCCTCACCATCGGCCAATATCTCCAGCCGACTCGCAAGCACGCGGCCGTGGACCGCTTCGTGGAACCCGCCGAGTTCGACAGCTACAAGGCGCACGCCTATGCGAAAGGCTTTCTCATGGTGGCTTCGTCGCCGCTCACGCGCTCGTCGTATCTTGCGGGCGACGATTTCGCGAAGTTGAAGGCCGCGCGACTTGCGAAGACGGCCAACGGCGTCGTAAGCACCCGGTAGGAGGACGCCGAGAGCTGCGGCGAAATACCCTCTCGCCATGGAGGCGCGCGCGCCTCATCCCATGTCATACTTGTAGCAGGCCGCATGGAACGCCCCGGCCTCTCACTCAAGCTTGAGCCGCTGATGCCCAATTTCGAAACGACCCATCGCGTCCATCATTCCGCCGACAACATGTTCGCCCTTGTCGCGGACGTGGAGAGCTATCCGAAGTTCCTGCCGCTGTGTTCGGCGCTCCGCATCGAGAAGCGCATTGCGGATGAGGACGGCGAAACGCTCATCGCGCGCATGACCGCGTCGTACAAGCTCTTCAGCGAGAGCTTCACCACAAAGGTGCGGCTCAGGCCGGAGAAGCATCTGATCATGGTCGATTATCTCGACGGCCCGTTCCGCAAGCTCGAAAACCGCTGGACATTCTTCCCTTCGGGCGAGTCGGCCTGCCGCATCCATTTCTGGCTTGACTATGAGTTCCGATCGCTGCCGCTGCAAATGCTGATGGGCTCCGTGTTCGACAAGGCTTTCCGCAAGTTCTCGACCGCATTCGAGGACCGCGCGGACCAGATCTACCGCACGCCCGCGCAGGCGGAACGGCCCGCGTCCGCCACGGGGTAGCGGCGAGCCTGCTAATCCGAAAGCCTCATGAGAACGAGCCCGGCAATGATCAGGCAGGCGGCGATGACGCGCGCGGGCGTGACGGCCTCGCCCAAAAACGCCACGCCGACCGCGAACGCGCCGACCGCTCCAATGCCCGTCCATACCGTATAGGCCGTTCCAAGCGGAAGGCTGCGCATGGCAAAGGATAGAAGGGCGAAACTCGCGGTCATCGTGACGACGGTTATCGCCGTGGGGATCGCCCGAGTGAAACCGTCTGATTGCTTCATCGCATAAGCCCACACGATCTCCAGCAAACCCGCGATGACGAGAACTCCCCAGGCCATGCTTCCCTCATCCCTCTTCGTCTCGTGAATGCTTCGGGGCGCTGTCAATCGAGGGCGGCGGCTTCGATCAGGAGTGCGAGGGCCGTTTCGACCGAACGAGCGCGCACCTCGTCGCGGCCGATGTCGCCGAAGCGTTCCTCGCGATGAAGGAGGCGCACGCCGTTCCCGGTCGTCCGCGCCGCCGCGAAGTGCACGAGCCCCACGGGCTTCTCCGCGCTGCCCCCATCCGGCCCGGCGACGCCTGTTATGGCCACGGAAACGCCCGCGTGCGAGCGGCCGAGCGCCCCGGTCGCCATGGCGAGCGCCACCTCGCGCGAGACCGCTCCGTGTTCCGCGATCAGCGCCGGATCGACGCCGAGCATATCGGCCTTCGCCTCGTTGGAGTAGGTCACGAAGCCCCTGTCGAACGCGCTCGACGAGCCGGGCACCGAGGTCAACGCCGACGCAACAAGGCCGCCGGTGCACGATTCCGCCGTCGCGATGAAAAGCTGCTTCTCTCGCGCCTTCGCCAGCGTCTCTCGCGCGAGCCTTTGCATGCGCTCTCCCATCGCAATCTCCTTCGGCGCCCGCCGAGCGGCTGCCTCCCGACGACGGCACGCCATTCAAACTGACAGTTCGCTGACATCCCGCAACAGGGCGAGGTCACACCCCTTCAGCCATAACGGATCAGCCGACACGCAGACGCCGCAGGGATACTGCCTCGCGCGTGTCTAATCGTCGAGACTAGCACACAAAGGAAACTCCATGTCGCGAACCAACCGCTGGATCGGCGGCTCCATCCTGTTTGGCGTCCTCATATACGCCATGGCGCCCAACGCATTCGCCGCGATCAGCGATCCCGGTTTCTGGAACTGGCGGCGCGACATCGTGCTCTTCTCCGGCACTATCTCGTTCGTCTTGATGACGCTCGTGGTCCTCATCTCCACACGAAACCCGATGCTGGAGCGCCTCACGGGCGGTCTCGACAAAGGCTATGTCATCCACAAATGGGCGGGCATCTGGGCGGTGAGCACAGGCGCGCTCCATTGGCTCGTCGAGAAGACGCCGAAATGGACCTACAGCCTTGGCGTCTGGCCGGAAAAGGTGAAGGGCGCACGCGCGGCGGTGCCCGATTGGCAGGTTGCGCTCTGGAAGTCGGGCAACGTCGCGGCGGAATACACGATATACGCGGCGATCATTCTGACCATCATCGCGCTTATCAATCGGATTCCCTATCGCTACTTTCGCTTCACGCACAAGGCCTTCGCATTTTCCTATCTCGTATTTGCCTGGCACTCGGCAACCATCATGCTGAAGCCCGACTGGTTTGCGACCCCGTCGGGATACATCGTGCTTGCTCTTGCCGTAGTTGGGTCCATTGCCGTTTTGCAGGGTCTGTTCGGATATATCGGCTTGTCACGGCGCGCGGAGGCTGTCGTGACCGCGTTTCGCGACCATGGCGGTATCCTCGACATCCGGCTTGCTGCAACGGGCGGCTACGCCATGGCGCACAATCCCGGGCAGTTCGCATTCCTGCGTTTCGACCACGACGCGGAGCCGCATCCCTTTTCCTTCGCGTCGTCCGGCAAGGACGCGAAACAGTTTCGTTTCGGCATCAAGGCGCTTGGCGATTACACCACGAAGCTGGCCGAAAGCATCAGCGTCGGCCAGCGGGTGAAGCTGGAAGGCCCGTATGGCGGCTTCCATTTCGACCACCCCACGAGCAGGCAGGTCTGGATCGCGGGCGGCATCGGCATCACGCCTTTCCTCGCGCGGCTTGAGCACCTGGCCGCGAATGGCGGCACCGACAGGCCGGTGGATCTGTGGTATTGCGCCGCCACCGTGGAAAGCGCGAAGTGGCTCACAGATCTTGCTTCGCTTTGCGAGGAAGCCGGTGTGACGCTTCACGTCATGGTCGCGGAGCGGCAGGAGTTTCTGTCAGCGCAAGGCGTCCAGGAAACCACGGGCACCATCGAAGACGTGAGCGTGTTGTTCTGCGGCCCGCATGGGTTCGCGCGCGCCATTCTCGGCGGCCTCAAGAAGCGAGGCTTCGACGAAAACAACTTCCATTACGACGCATTCGGCATGCGCTAGGCGGAAGGCCGCACTTCGCTCCGGCGAAGGGCGGCGTTTTTCGTCAGCGCGCGGCGAAAACAACGGTCGCGGAGGCGAGCGCGGCGATGCCCTCGCGGCGGCCGGTGAAGCCGAGTTGCTCGCTGGTCGTCGCCTTGACGCTCACGCGCTCGATCTCGACGCCCAGGATTTCCGCCATGCGCGCGCGCATGGCATCGCGATGCGGGCCGACCTTCGGCCGCTCGCAGATGAGCGTCACGTCGGCGTTGGTGATGCGCCCGCCCCTCTCGCCCACGAGAGCGACGGCGTGCTTCAAAAACACGGTCGAGTCCATCGCACGCCATTGAGGGTCCGACGGCGGGAAGTGATCGCCGATGTCGCCCGCGCCGATGGTGCCGTAGAGCGCGTCGGTGAGCGCGTGCAGACCGGCATCGCCGTCCGAATGCGCCTTCAGCCCCTTGTCGTGCGGGATCCTTACGCCGCAAAGCGTAACGTGATCGCCGTCCTCGAAGGCATGCACGTCGAAGCCCGAACCGACGCGCACATCCGGCAATGCCGTTCCGCCGCTCGCGATCATATCCGCCATCGCCAAATCCTCCGCAGTCGTGATCTTCATGTTTTCAGACGTATTCGAGACGAGCGCAACCGAGAGGCCATGCCATTCCGCAATCGATGCGTCGTCGGTGAAATCGGTGCGCCCGCCCGCCGCGCGATGAGCGGCAACGATCTTCTCATAGATGAAAGTCTGTGGCGTCTGTGCGCGCCAGAGCCCTGCCCTGTCCACGGTGCCCGCGCTCAGACCGCCTTCGCCGCGTTTGAGCGTGTCGGTGACAGGGGCCGCCGCGATCGCGCCATCGCTCGCGCCGAGTGCAGCAATCGTGTCGGATATGCAACGCGCTGAAATGAACGGGCGCGCGGCATCATGGATCAAGACCGCGTATGGCGCGCGCGCTTCGAGCGCATCGAGCCCCGCCTTCACGGAAAGCTGCCGCGTAGCGCCCCCGGGGACAGGCTTCAGCAGCTTGTCGGTATCGAGCCCCGCCACGGCCTCCGCGTAGAGCGCTTCGTCGCCTGCACGGATCACGACAACGACGGCCGCGATCTCCGGATGGGAGAGGAAGGCTTCAAGCGTCCGCCTCAGGATCGGCTTGCCGCCTGCGAAGCAATATTGCTTCGGCCGCCCCTGTTTCTGCCCCGCGCGGACGCCGCTTCCCGCAGCCACGACAAGGGCCGCATTGACGGGTGTGTGTTGGTCTTTTTCTTGCATATTTGAACGAACCAAAAAGGAGGGAACGCGCAGAAACCTTATAAGCTGCCTCTAGAACCGCCAAGGGCTTTCGCCAGCCTTGAGATTTGCCTGCTGACACGGGGGCCGAATTTGCTACAATGCCTAGAACTTAGTCGATCTGCATTTCTGCCCAGCATTTGGGCAGGGACAAATGCAGCCTTGGCTAGCCTGCCACATTTGTCATCGGACAAGGCTCCCTTGCTGAAATCTATGGCTCCCCGCGACAAGACCAAGAAGGCCCCCGACGCTGCCAAACCGCTCGATTTCAAGGCGCTGGTGCAGGGTCTGCCCCATGTGGTGGTCGTTGTCGATGCCACAAATCGCATCGTGTTCGCAAACTTCGCCGCCGAGAATTTTTTCGGCCTCGGCGAAGCACTGCTGAAAAAGCGCGCATTGCCCGCGCTGGTGGCATTCGCCAACCCCTTGACCGCGCTCGCCGATCAGGTGCGCAGCACACGCGGCGCCGTGAACGAATACGAACTCGACCTTGCGATGCCGGACCGGCCCGCGCGCGCGGTCGATGTGTTCGCCTCGCTTCTGAACGAGCAGGAAGATTACGTGCTCCTGATGCTTCAGCAGCGGAACATGGCCGCGATGATCGAGCGGCAGCTGACCCATCGCGGCGCCGCGCGCTCCGTGTCCGCCATGGCCGCCGTTCTGGCGCACGAAATCAAGAACCCGCTGTCCGGTATTCGCGGCGCGGCCCAGCTCCTCGAAGCGGGCGCGTCGGAGGAAGACCAGCCGCTCGCCCAGCTCATCACCGAGGAGACCGACCGCATCCGCGATCTCGTCGACCGCATGGAGGTGTTCGGCGACGAACGCCCGGTGAGCAAGGACGCGGTCAACATCCATTCGGTGCTCGATCACGTGAAACGCATCGCGCGCGCAGGCTTCGCGCGGCATCTCACCATCCAGCAGAGCTTCGACCCGAGTCTGCCGCCCGTCCCCGGCAACCGCGACAAGCTCATTCAGGCTTTGCTCAACCTCGTGAAGAACAGCGCGGAAGCCATCGGCGACAAGAACGACGGCGTCATCACGCTGTCCACCGCCTTCCGTCCGGGGCTGTCGCTGCGTCTGCCGAACTCCGATTCGAGCATGAAACTCCCGCTTGAAATCTGCGTGTCGGATAATGGCTCGGGCGTACCGGAGGATGTGAAACCGCACCTGTTCGAGCCTTTCGTGACAACGAAGGCGAAGGGCGCTGGATTGGGCCTTGCACTCGTCGCGAAAATCGTCGGCGACCATGGCGGAGTGATCGAATGCGAATCGAGAAGCCGGCTGACAACCTTCCGTATGCTTCTTCCGATGTATCAGCCATCAGCGCGAAAGACCGGAGCGAATTGATGGGGCGCGGAAACGTACTCATTGCCGACGACGACGCCGCCATCCGCACCGTCGTCAATCAGGCGCTTGCCCGCGCCGGTTACAGCGCGCGGGCGACGAGCAACGCGGCCACGCTTTGGAACTGGGTCGCGCAGGGTGACGGCGACGTCATCATCACCGACGTCATCATGCCGGACGAGAACGCTTTCGATCTCATCCCGCGCATCAAGCGGATCCGACCCGAACTGCCGATCATCGTGATGAGCGCGCAGAACACGTTCATGACGGCGATCACCGCGGCCGAGCGCGGCGCCTATGAATATCTGCCGAAGCCCTTCGATCTGAAGGAACTCGTCGCCGTCGTCGGCCGCGCGCTGCGCGAACCGAAGGTGGCGAAATCCTCGATGCAGGCCGACGCCGAGAGCGAGAACCTGCCGCTCATCGGCCGCTCGCCGTCGATGCAGGACGTTTACCGGGTCATGGCGCGGCTCATGCACACCGACCTGACCGTTCTGATCACGGGCGAAAGCGGCACCGGCAAGGAACTCGTCGCCCGCGCGCTCCACGATTACGGCCAGCGCCGCAAGGGGCCGTTCATCGCCATCAACATGGCGGCCATTCCGCGCGAACTGATCGAAAGCGAATTGTTCGGCCACGAGAAGGGCGCGTTCACGGGGGCGGCGCAGCGCTCGGTCGGCCGCTTCGAGCAGGCGGACGGCGGCACGCTGTTCCTAGACGAAATCGGCGACATGCCGATGGAGGCGCAGACGCGGCTGCTCCGCGTGCTTCAGGAAGGCGAATACATGACGGTCGGCGGCCGCGTGCCGATCAAGACCGACGTGCGCATCATCGCGGCCACGAACAAGAGCCTCGAAAACCAGATCGCGCTGGGCCTGTTCCGCGAAGACCTGTACTACCGTCTCAACGTGGTGCCGCTGCGCATGCCGCCCTTGCGCGAACGCCTCGAAGACGTGCCGGACCTCGTTCGCCATTTCCTGAAGCTCGCCGAGAAGAGCGGCCTGCCGTCCAAGACACTCACGCAGGAAGCGTTCGACAGGCTCAAGCGCCACACCTGGCCCGGCAATGTGCGCGAACTCGAAAACCTCGTGCGGCGGCTTTCCGCGCTGTATTCGCAGGAATTGATCTCCGCCGACATCGTGGACAACGAACTTTCCGCCCATTCGAGCCCGCCGCCGATGGACACGCCCCAATCCGGCAAGGCGAAGCTCAACGAATGGATGGAGGCGTATCTTTCGGACTATTTCGGCGGCTTCGGCGACCAGCTCCCGCCGCCCGGCCTCTACGACCGCGTGCTGCGCGATGTGGAAGCTCCCCTCATCACGGCGGCGCTGACGGCCACGCGCGGCAACCAGATCAAGGCCGCCGAACTTCTCGGCCTCAACCGCAACACGCTCAGGAAGAAGGTCCGCGAGCAGAAGATCCGTGTGGTGCGCAGCCCGGCTTGAGGGCGGCGCCTCAGCGCCGCGTCTGCGATCTAAGGATTGTAACGCAGCGACTTCGCCATGCGGTCGATCAGCGGGTCGTACTTGTCCTTGAGCCGTGCGGGATAGGTGATCTGAAGGTTGAGGATCAGGTCGTCGTCCCGAACGAGCGCATATTTCTCGTAAAAGACCGTGTCGCCGCGAAGGCCGGATAGCACCAGCGTCTTCGCGTCGGCGAAACGGTAGGTCAGGCCGGAATAATCGTCATTGCCGCGCACGAACGCCTCGTGCTGCTCGATGGTGAGCGGTTTGTCGTCCATCGCGTTCCACGAGCCATAGGCGAGGATCGCCGCGCCGTCCTTCGCCTCGAAGCGGCTTCCGTCCGAGTTCTCGGAGGTATCGGCCGCCGTGAACCAGCCGGGATAGTCGAACGAGAAATCGAAGCGGGGGTTGTGATAGCGCTTCCAGTCCTCGGCTCGCACCGCGCCCGCCCCAAGCGCCGCCGCACCCAATCCCGCAAGAACCGCGCGCCTGCTCATGCCGGTCTGCATCTCTATGTCTCCCAACAGCGTCGTCCGCCATCATTAGGAAGCTCGGCCTTGACACGTTGTAAAAATCAACGTGCGCCGCGCAGCGGTTGCATGACTCTCGCGCGCCTCAAATATGAATGACCCGCCCGTAAGCGTCGAAAACGCTTTCCAGCATCGTCTCGGAGAGCGTCGGGTGTGGGAACACCGTCTCCATAAGCTCCGCCTCGGTCGTCTCCAGCGTCTTCGCCACGCCGAAACCCTGAATGAGTTCAGTCACCTCCGCGCCGACCATATGCGCGCCGAGAAGCTCGCCCGTCTTCGCGTCGAAGATCGTCTTCACGAGCCCCTCCGGCTCGCCGAGCGCGATGGCCTTGCCGTTACCCTGATAGGGGAAGCGGCCCACCTTGATCTCGCGGCCGTCCTTCTTCGCCATCGCTTCGGTGATGCCGATGCTCGCCACCTGCGGATGCGAATAGGTGCAGCTGGGGATGTTGCGAACGTTCAAGGGATGCGGATCGCGCCCCGCGATCTTCTCGACGCAGATGATGCCCTCGTGGCTCGCCTTGTGCGCAAGCCATGGCGGGCCGGCCACGTCGCCGATGGCGTAGACCCCCGCCACCGTCGTGCGGCAGAACTCGTCCACAACGATGTGCGTGCGGTCGGCCTTGATGCCCAGCTCTTCGAGGCCGATGTTTTCGACATTGCCGACGATACCCGCCGCCACGATCACGCGGTCGAAGTCCGCCGTTTGCGTCTTGCCGTCCTTCAGCGCGAGCGTGGCCTTCACGCTGTCCCTGCCCTTTTCGAGCTTGTCGACCTTCGCACCCGTGTGGATCGTCATGCCCTGCTTCTCGAAGCTCTTGCGGGCGAGGGCTGAAATTTCGTCATCCTCGAAAGGCAGGATCTTGTCGACGATCTCGACGACCGTAACCTTCACGCCGAGCGCGTTGTAGAAGCTCGCGAATTCGATGCCGATGGCGCCGGAGCCGACGACGAGCAGCGACTTCGGCAGGCTCGGCGGCACCATCGCTTCCTTGTAGGTCCACACGAGCTTGCCGTCCGGCTCAAGGCCCGGCAGCACCCGGGCACGCGCACCCGTCGCAATGACGATGTGTTTCGCCTCGACATCGGCGAGCGGCTTGCCGTCCTTGCCCGAAACCGTGACGACGCCCTTTGCCTTCAGCCGCGCCGTGCCGTCGATCACGGTCACCTTGTGCTTTTTCAGGAGATACGCGACGCCCGAGGCGAGCTTGTTCGCCACGCCGCGCGACCGCGCGACGATCTTGCCGAGGTCGAAGCTCAGCCCCTCGGCCTTGATGCCGAACTCAGCGCCGTGCTGTGCGAGCCGCAGAACTTCCGCCGTCCGCAGCAGCGCCTTGGTCGGGATGCACCCCCAGTTGAGGCAGATGCCGCCGAGGTGCTCGCGCTCGATCACCACCGTCTTGAGCCCGAGCTGCGCGGCGCGGATCGCCGCCACATAGCCGCCGGGTCCGCCACCGATCACCGCGACATCGTATGCTTCCGCCATCTGTCCCTCGAAACCTGTATCATTTTCTTGCCGGTGGCGGGCTTACGCCAGCATCGTCACCGGCTCCTCGATATACCCCTTGAACGCCTGAAGCAGGCGCGCGCCGAGCGCGCCGTCCACCACGCGGTGGTCGCATGAGAGCGTGCAGCCCATGGTCGTCGCGATGACGATCTGGTTGCCCTTCACCACCGCGCGCTTCTCGCCGCGCCCGACCGCGAGGATGGTCGCGTGCGGCGGGTTGATGACCGCGTCGAAATGGTCCACGCCGAACATGCCGAGGTTCGACACAGCCGTGGTGCCGCCCTGATATTCGTGCGGCGCGAGACGGCGCTTCCGCGCGCGCTCGGCCAGATCCTTCACTTCGTTCGATATGTCGGCGAGCGATTTCCTCTCGACACCCCGGATTACCGGCGTGAACAGCCCGCCTTCCACCGCGACCGCGACGCCGACATCGCTCGTCTTGTGCAGGAGGATGCCGCGCTCGGTGAATGTCGCGTTGGCGTCCGGCACGCGCTGGAGCGCGAGGCCCAGCGCCTTGACGATGAAGTCGTTGACCGAAACCTTGAACGCGCCGGGCTGGCCGTCCTTCGGCGAGCGCATGTTGATGCGTTGGCGGGCTTCGAGCAGCGTGTCGATCTCGCATTCGACGAAAAGACGGAAATGCGGGATGGTCTGCGTCGCCTGCGTAAGCCGCGTGGCGATGGTCTTGCGCATGTTGTCGAGCGGGCGAAGCTCGTAGGTGCCCTTCTCGTACATGGCGATGATCTGGTCGTCCGGGATCGCCGCGGCGAAGCGGGACGGCACGAGCGCGCCGCCGTTCTGCGCGGGCGCGGCGGCTGCGGCAGCCTTCGCGGAGCCGGAGGCCCTTGCCTCCTCGACGTCGTGCTTCACGATGCGCCCATGCGGGCCGGTGCCCTTCACGGCGGCAAGGTCGATGCCGGCATCCTTCGCAATGCGGCGCGCAAGGGGCGAGGCAAAGACGCGGCTCCCGTTCGCGCCATCATGACCGTTGACCTGCGCAGCGGCGGACTGAGCGTTTACCTGCGTGACTTTCACCGGCTCCGCGTCCTTGGCGGGCTTCGAAGGCGCGGGCTGCGGCGGCTCCGCGCCGTAGCTCTTGAGCGCGGCGGCGTCCTCGCCCTCGCCGAGCAGCAGCGCAATCGGCGTGTTGACCGCAACGCCCTCGGTGCCTTCCGGCACCATGATCTTGCCGATGGTGCCCTCGTCCACGGCCTCGACTTCCATCGTGGCCTTGTCTGTCTCGATCTCGGCGATGGGATCGCCCGAGGCGACCTTGTCGCCTTCCTTCTTCAGCCATTTCGCGAGCTTGCCCTGCTCCATGGTCGGCGAGAGGGCGGGCATCAGGATCGGTGTCGGCATGGCTTTATCCCTGAAGCGCGGGGCAGCGGACGTGCCCGCGAAGAACAGTTTCAGAAACCTAAGAAGCAGCATCGCCCGCGTCGATCACGATCTGCGCCGCGCGGCGTCCCATGGGCTGGGTCGCCTCGCCGCGGGCGAGCTTCGCCGCTGCGATGGCCTCGATCTCGTCGTCGATGTCTTCGATGAGGGTCTTGCGATCCACCGGTCTGTCGGCGGGCATGCGATAGCGCGTGTTGAGATAGGCGTCCGTCACGATCACGAAATAATCCGTGCCCGCAGCCTCGAAATCCGCCGCGTGGCCATCGCCATATCGTGTCCATGGGGACCGCTTCCGCATCCGCGTCAGCCCTTGTAGCAGACGGCCTTCACCGCCTCGACAACCTTGTCGGCGTTGGGCAGTGCAAGCTTTTCGAGGTTGGCGGCGTAGGGCATCGGCACATCCTCGCCGGAAACCTTGGTCGGCGGCGCATCGAGATAATCGAACGCCCTCGCCACGACCTGCGCCACGATCTCGGAACCGACGGAGCAGACGGGCCAGGCTTCTTCCACGGTCACGATGCGGTTCGTCTTGCGGACGGATGCCAGCACCGTTTCGATGTCGAGCGGGCGAAGCGTGCGAAGATCGATCACCTCGGCGTCGATACCCTCGGCTTCGAGCTGCTTCGCCGCGTCGAGCGCGTAGGCCATGCCGCGCGACCATGAGACGATGGTGACGTCCTTGCCGGGGCGCGCGATCTTCGCCTTGCCGATGGGCACGAGCCAATCGTCACCCTTGGGCACGGGCCCGGCGATGCCGTAAAGGATTTCGTTTTCGAGGAAAACCACCGGGTTCGGATCGCGGATCGCGGCCTTGAGCAGGCCCTTCGCATCGGCTGGCGTGGACGGCGCGATCACCTTCAGGCCCGGCACATGCGCGTACCACGCGGAATATTCCTGGCTGTGCTGCGCGCCGACGCGCGCGGCCGCCCCGTTCGGCCCACGGAATACGATGGGACAATCGATCTGCCCGCCGGACATGTAATGCGTCTTGGCTGCCGAATTGATGATGTGGTCGATGGCCTGCATCGCGAAGTTGAACGTCATGAACTCGACGATGGGTCGCAGGCCCGCGAAGGCCGCGCCGACGCCAAGCCCCGCGAAGCCCGCTTCCGTGATCGGGGTATCCACCACGCGGCGCGCACCGAACTCGTCGAGAAGCCCTTGCGTGATCTTGTACGCACCCTGATATTCGGCCACCTCCTCGCCCATGACGAACACGTCGCCGTCGCGGCGCATTTCCTCGGCCATGGCGTCGCGGAGCGCCTCGCGCATGGTGATCTGCACGAGTTCCGCGCTCTCGGGAATTTCGGACGCGGCGTCATACGCGGCAGGCGCGACGGTCTCGCGCGGCTGATCCTTCACACGCACGTCCACGGGGGCCCGCGCCGCTTCCCCACCGCCGGTCGCGGCCGCAGCGCCGTGGGGAGCCTGAGAGCCGTTTGCCTTCGCCCCACCATTCGGCACGGCGCCCGCATCCTCGCCATCGGCTACGATCAAGGCGATAGGCGTATTGACCTTCACGCCCTCGGTGCCTGCGGGAACGAGGATCTTGCCGATCTTGCCTTCATCCACCGCCTCGACTTCCATCGTGGCCTTGTCGGTCTCGATCTCCGCGATCACGTCGCCGGAGCGCACCTCGTCGCCCTCGGCCTTGACCCAGCGCGCAAGCTTTCCTTCTTCCATGGTCGGAGAAAGGGCAGGCATCAATACTTGTGTCGCCATCTCAGAGCGCCTTCGTCGTCATTGCAGGCCGCACATGACGCCTTCCATGGATGATCCGATCCGCTTCCGTCGTCATGCGCCAAGCCTCGTTTCTGTCTCTCGGAGCAATCCGCCCCGCCTCATTCTTATTCCGGGTAAACGGCGTATCGCCTTTCAGACCCGCCGCGAGCGCCTCGAAGGTGCGGCTGTTGCCGCCCCTGATCCTCTATAGCAGTCTGAAGAGAGAAAAGACGTAAGCGCTCACAATGATTGTTTTTCCATTCGGGCAACCCTTTTTCCCCGAGGCCGATCAGTATCTCATGCTCTCAACACATCCGTATAAAGCTCGGCGGCGTCGGGTTCGGGATCGCTTTGCGCGAATTCGGCGGCCTCGTTCACAACCCCACGGACTGTCTTGTCGATCGCTTTCAAATCGTCTTCAGTGGCTCGCCCGCTGGCAAGCAATCGCTGCCGAACCATCTCGATGGGGTCGTGTTCGTGGCGCATCTTGTCGACCTCTTCCTTCGAGCGATACTTCGCCGGGTCCGACATGGAATGGCCGCGATAGCGGTAGGTCAGCATTTCGAGGATGAACGGCCCCTTGCCTGAGCGCGCCCAGTCGACGGCCTCCTCGCCCGCATCCTTGACGGCGCGCACGTCCATGCCGTCGACCTGCCTGCCGGGGATGTTGAAGCTCGCGCCGCGTTGCGACAGGTTCGTCAACGCCGAGGCACGGTTGATGCTCGTGCCCATTCCGTACTTGTTGTTCTCGACGATATAGACGACGGGCAGCTTCCAAAGCTCGGCCATGTTGAAGGCTTCGTAGACCTGCCCCTGGTTTGCGGCGCCATCCCCGTAATAGGTGAGCGAGACATTCCCGTTGCCACGATATTTGTTCGCGAAGGCGAGTCCGGTGCCGAGCGGCACCTGCGCGCCGACGATGCCGTGGCCGCCGAAGAAATTCTTCTCGACCGAAAACATGTGCATCGAGCCGCCCTTGCCACGGGAATAACCGCCGCGTCGCCCCGTCAGCTCCGCCATCACGCCTTTCGGGTCCATGCCGCAGACGAGCATATGGCCATGGTCGCGATAAGCGGTGATGACCTGATCGCCTTCGCGGACGGTCATCTGCATGCCGACAACGACGGCTTCCTGCCCGATATAGAGATGGCAGAAGCCGCCTATCTGGCCCATGCCGTAGAGTTGTCCCGCCTTCTCCTCGAAGCGCCGAATAAGGAGCATCTCGCGATAGGCGTGCAACTCTTCTTCGCGTGACAATTCCGGCGGATTGGCTTTTGGCGATGTACCGTTGGGAAGGTCGTCGAACATGGATGCGCCTCGTCTCGGGAAATTGCGCGGGCACTGCGCCGGGCCTGCGGCATTTTCTACCGCCGTCCCCTTTTTAATAAGGGTTTTGCGAGGCGCGCGCCACCCGGTTATCTCGCACAAGCGAAGGTTACCGGGGGGTTTTTTCGGCGTTTACGATCACAATGTCGGCAGGTCGGGCAAGATCCAGAAGGGCGCGGGCCTGCTCGTCGAGAAGATCGGAGTGCGTGGAAGCTTTGGGGCCGAGAAGGTCGGCGTCCCTTTCGAGTCTGGCGCGCTCCCGTTTCAATGCCGCGAGATCCTTGTTGAGATCTGCGATCTTGGCGCGCAGGAGTTCGTTGGCGATCAGGCCATGTGGGCCGCGAACGGCATCCGCCGCGACATAGGCAATCAACGCCAGGAAGACGGCCAGCAAGCCGAACTGCCGCAAAAGCCGCCCGTTTCGCCCCTGTGTCATGGTCCCTCCATCTTCCGGACGGAGACTATGAACGAGCGGCAAATACGAAACCGTTAACGCTGTGGCGGAGGCGAATTGCCGGTGCGTCGCCCGGCCGCAGCAAGGACGCCTAATCTTTGTTAAAATATAAACGCTTAGTCGTCAAAGTTAGGGGAAACTTAACGCTGAAACTTTAAGTGAAATTTTATGGGCGCTCCGCCCTCGGCGAGCCCTTCCGAAGGAAGAAATGGACATGTCTGACAGCACTTCGCGGAAATTGGCATTCCTGATTGCCGGTCTTCTTGTGTTGGGAATCTGGTTCAAGGCGCAGGAACAGAAGAGGGCGCATGTCGCGTCGGCGCCCGCTGCAGCCACAATCGGCGTTTCCACCGCTCAACCTCAACTCGCCCCGGGCGTCAAGGCCGTGGCCATCCCCGCCGAAAAATGCACGCTGAAGCTGACCAATGGCGGCACCTTCGCGCTCGCTACCCCGGCTTCCTGCGCTGGCGTCACAATCGAGTCGATCAAGCTCGGCGTCTCTGAAAAGCCCTGCTCGGAAGCCAGGGAGTCGGATTTCCAGAGTGTCACCAGCAGCACGTATTACAAGGGCGATTTCGGCTTCTACCTCGGACAAAACAATCCGCGCCGCTGCCTCGTCGTGAAGGAAATCCTGGGCGCCGTCTGAACAATCCGATGCATCGACGGCAGGCCGCCAAGTGCAGGTCGGCGGCTTGACCCGTCTGCGGAAACCGCTGTTGGCGAGCGTTTGCACGAAATCGACCGCGACCGGTCACCCGCGTCGAGGCGAGATCGAGACCTCTGCGGCAGACGGGAAATGAGGCGGGGATCAGGGCTGCGCCGAGGCGCGCCGTTGAAGGGGGATCACGTTGCACTCGGCCGGGCGAACGAGCGGGACGATGCCCTTTGCCATGTTGGAGCGATCCACCCCCTCCACGTGCCAGAAAATTTCCGAGTTCACTTGATAGGCGTATGCTTCTCCGCCGCTCATTGGCACGCGATGCATTCCGTGCTTGGAGCGCGCCATTCGGATCGCCGCTTCAAGCGCCTTGATCTGATCTTCATTCAGGAAATCCGCGAACACGGTTTCCGCCTCCCTCTATGACCCTCAACTCCCCTATAGTCCTTTTCATAAACGGCCTATCAGTTCCATACAAGCAACGTCGTTGATATTTGCCACGAGGGCCGGAACCTCAATCATTGTGCGCAATTTTGTTGTTCCTTCGAACAATTGTAACTTTCTGTCGTCCTTCCACAATTTTGCCCAGATGTGCCTGATTTTTGCGTTAACGAATGTTAATACACGTCAGTCACGATAAGTGGAGGCCGAAACCCGATGAAGCGATTTGCCTTGCCCATTCTCCTCGCCGCCCTGCCGTTCGCAGCTGCCGACGCTGGTGAAGAAGCGCTTATCGGTCAGGCTCTTCACAGCGCCGTTGCTGGAAAGACCGTCTATATCAGTACTCCGATGGGTGAGGTGCCGATCCGCTATGCCGCTAACGGTCAGGTGAGCGGCCGCACGGAACTTGCACTTCTCGATGGTGAGACCACCACGAAGGATAGCGGCCGATGGTGGGTTGCCGACAGCAAGCTTTGCATTCGCTGGAACCGCTGGATGTCGGGCGAAACTCACTGTTTCACCATGAAGCGCGTCTCGCCCACCGAAGTCCATTGGCGCCGCGACGACGGCAAGAGCGGACGCGCACGGCTCGGTTAAAACGAGGCGCTGGAAAGACGCCCTGACTGACCCTCAATTCACCCTTAATTGCCGCCAAAGCCGATCTAGTGGTCCGATTCCGACATTTGCATCCGTTTGCAGCACGCTTGCGAGCAAATGCCGGAATCGAAAGGACCACTAGCAACATCATGATTCTCGTGGAGCTTTTGAATTTGACATTTAAGCGAGAGCGCGCAGCCACCGGGACTCAAATGTGAAATTCGCTCCACTAGGCGGCGCGGCGATCGTGCCTGCCTTCGCGCACCTCTTCGATGATCTTCGCGGAAAACGCGTCGAGGTCGGACGGCTGCCGGCTGGTGATCACGCCATTGTCCGTCACGACCGCCTCGTCGACGAATTCGGCGCCCGCGTTGGCGATATCGGTGCGTATCGTCTTGTATCCTGTCGCGCGCTTGCCCTTCAGGATGCCGGTCTCGATCAGAAGCCACGGCGCATGGCAAATGGCGGCCACCGTCTTGCCCTCGGAGTAGAAATCCTTGATGAAGGACAGCGCCTGCGGATTGCCGCGAAGCAGATCGGGATTGATCTGCCCGCCCGGAAGCACGATCGCGTCGTAGTCGCTCGCGTGAGCGTCGGCCAGCGCTCGATCCACCTTGACCGGGTTGCCCCAGTCCTTGCCGATCCAGCCCCGTATTTCGCCGGTCTCAGGCGAAACCACCTCGACCGTTGCGCCGGCTTCGCCAAGCTTCTTTTGCGGAACTTCAAGCTCGGACTGCTCGAAGCCGTTCGTTGCGAGTATCGCAATCCTTTTACCCTGAATGTCGGCCATCTTGTCCTCCTTTTCCATCGCGCGGGGGGCGTGATGACGGCGTGCCGCCGGTTTGGCAGCGTCGCCTCACATGAACCCCATTGCGCATCGCACCGCGCTTGTTGAAGGGCGAACGGTCGGGCGGGCTGGCAGTTCCTGGCAAACGCCTGGCTTCAGGGGCTTTCGGGCGAGACAGCGACGGCTCAGCCCGGGAAGCTGCCAGCGTCCAACTATCTTCGGCGCAAGAAACGCGACAACGCGCTTCAGCTCGCCGATTGGAAACTCGGGGAGCTTACGGTCGAGCGGAATCGGAAAGGCGCGCTGATCCAGCCGCACCGGCGAGATTGCCGCGCCGAGCCATCAGCCATTGTCCGGCAATGATGAGCTTCGGATCCTCGAATTCGCCCGCGACGAGCCTGTCGAAAAACTCATCGATGTCGAACTCGACGATCTCGATGTCTTCTCCCTCGTCCGCATTGCCGCCGCCCTTCTCGGTCTGGTCGACCTCGCGGACCTCGGCATAATAAAGATGGATGATTTCCGTGCTGCCGCCGGGCGAAGAGTAATATTTGCCGACAGGCGTCAACCGCGTGAGCTGATAGCCGGTTTCTTCCCGCGTCTCTCGCATGACGCATTCATCAGGCGTCTCGATTTCGCCGCCCTCGCCCACGTGGAGCATGCCCGCGACGGCTTCCACCATCCAGCCGCGCCCCGGCTCGCGCAGATGCACCGGCAGGCGAAACTGACGCACCGCGACGATCTTTCGCCGCTCCGGATTGTAGAGGAGCGCGCCCACCGCATCGCCGCGCTCGAAAACGAGGGTCGACCGAGGCTTGCTCATTTCGCCGTCGAAGCGCTCATGGGACACCACGTAGTGGTCGACCTTGAAAAACAGGTCGAGCACGCGGCTGTGCTCGGAAATCGTCACCCGCGAGGGCTTTGCCTGCTCAGGCATTGCGCGCTGCTCCCTTTGAATATCGACAAGGCAAACACGAAAACTTCGACGGCGACCGGGCTTCGAGTGTGCCGCGATCGTGTCAGGACGCGGGCGAGGCCGCGGGCGCGCCTGCGTGTCCATTCAGCGCGCCAAGCCGTTCGAGCGAGGTCACGCCCGCATCTTCGATCCCGCACGGCACGATGCCCGCGAAATGAGAGAGATCGGGGCTGACGTTGATCGCCGTACCGTGAAACGTCACCCAGCGGCGGACGCGAACGCCGATGGCCGCGATCTTTTCCTCGCGCGCGCCGTCGCGCACCCATACGCCCGGCCTGTCGTCGCGCGCCGCCCCCGTCACACCGTAATCCGTGAGCGCGGCAATCACCCATTCTTCAAGGCGGCGAACATGGCGGCGCACGTCGCGACCGCGACGGTTGAGGTCGAGGAGCACGTAGACGACGAGTTGCCCCGGTCCGTGATAGGTATATTGTCCGCCGCGCCCCGCCGCGTAAACCGGGAAGCGCGCCGCGTCCAGAAGATCGCCCGCCTTTGCACTCGTGCCCGCCGTGTAAAGCGGCGGATGTTCGAGGAACCACACGAGTTCCGGCGCAGCGCCCGCAAAGATCGCGGCCGCGCGATCTTCCATCGCGGAAACCGCCGCCTCATAAGGCACAAGGTCCGGGCTCGTTCGCCACTCGACGCCCGCCAGATCGCCGAGCCTGTCACGATTTGCGATGAGCCTGTTCGCGAAGGCGGCGACAGCTTCATTCACGTGATTTTTTCTCCCTGCGACCGAACACCTTTACTGAAGGGTAACCCCTCCACGCCATACTGCAACTGTCTCGCGTTGCTGCGGGGCTTGGGGCGTTGTCCCGCGTCCGCCCCTCAAAAGCCCCGCAGCCGACGAGAACCCCGGAACTCCCGAAAAAGCTCCTGTTTTGCGGTAACATCGCATCAAGGCTTTCGACTAATCCAGCGCCGCGCATCGGCCAATGGGAGAGGGTTCGCTCGGTTCTCTTAATCTTTCGCTCAAAGGTTGGCCGTCTCATGGACGGCGTCGTTCACCATCGAACCGAAACCAGAGAGCGTGTCATGCGTAAAACACTTTTCCTACTGGGCGCCGCATCGGTCGTAGCCGCCAGCCTCGCGCCCGCCGTGCCGGCAGAGGCAAAGACGATCCGGGCCTGCGAGACCGAATGGCGCGCGAACAAGGACGCCCTCCAGGCAACCGGCAAGAAGAAAACCGAATTCATGACGGAATGCCGCGCGCAGACCGCGTCCGCGAAGCCCGCGCCGCTGGACGTTACCCCGCCTGCCGCCGTCGCGCCTCCCCCGGCTGCTGCCGCACCGCAAAGACGTTCCGCCGCGCCGACAACGCCGGACACACCCTCCACAACGAAAAGCAGGCGCGTCTTCAACCGGGGACCGCAGGTTCTCGACGTCGAAGGCCAGTTCCCGACAGAAGCGGAGGCCAAGGCGCATTGTCCGCGCGAGATGGTGGTATGGGCCAACACCGATTCGAAGGTGTATCATTTCCCCGGTTCACGGACATACGGGAAGACCAGGAAAGGCGCCTACATGTGTGAAAGCGAAACCGCCGGCGCTGGAATTCGCGTGGCGAAGAACGAGAAACGCCCGCCGATCCGCTAGGCTCGCTCTGCCAAAATGCCGCCTTCCGACCCGTGCGCTTTCGTCGCGATCCGCGATAAACGAAAGCGCACGTTCCTTTGTGCGCGACACCGAACCTTTCACAAATAATTACAATTTGCACGCCGTTAGACGCGCAAAATTACCAGCCATGCATCTGGTTTATGATTTATGTCAACTCCCGTCCAAGACCGCGATGATACGATCTTTTTATACAGCACGGCTTTTTGCCGCGTTATTTTTTACGTCATACCAACAGGTTCGCCAAAGGGGCACGACAGTTTTTCCGAAGGCGCGAGCCCCGCTTGATCAGGATACTTCTGCCTGTCAAGCACGATTACAAGGGAGCATTTGTGGTGGCACCATCGGCCCATCAGCCGGAACTGAAGATTGTCCCCATCGAAGCCGGGACGAGCTTGAGAACATTGGCATACGACGCCCTTAGGCTCGCCATAACGCAGATGGACATTTACGGCCAGATCGAGCCGATCCGTCTGGACGAGAGGCAGCTCTCCCAAAAACTCGGCGTAAGCCGGACACCCATTCGCGAAGCGCTTACGCTCCTTGAACAGGAAGGTTTCGTACGGGCTGTGCCCCGCCGTGGCATCTATGTGGTCCGCAAATCGAGGCGCGAGATCTGCGATATGATCGTGGTCGCCGCCGCCCTCGAAAGCATCGCTGCCCGCCTCGCCGCACAGAAGGCCACCGAAGAGCAAATCAAGAAGCTTTCCGAGCGCTTCGAGAAATTCAGCAACGAAACGTCGTCGGAACTTCTGAACCCGTTTTCGCAGGCGAACCTCGACTTTCATCGGAAGATTATCGCTCTTGGCGGCTGCGAGTTGATCCGGAAGACGACTGAAAACCTTTTCGCACATATACGGGCCATCAGGACGATCTGCGTCACGCACGAAGAGCGGCCGGGCCACGTCGTCGCCCTTTACAAGGAAATTGTCGAGGCGATCAGTCAGAGAGACGGCGACAAGGCCGAAAGGCTGGTGCGTGAGTACACGCTGGACCTCGCCGCCTATGTGGAAAAGCACGGCGTGTTCGCGGAGTAGCGCGGACAGCTGGAGCAATCCCGGACAAAGTGGAACCGGTTCACCCGTCTGGAATTGCCCAATAATCTTAAGAGTTGGAGCGATTTTACGATTCATGGAGGCGAAACGCTTCAGCGAAAGCGCCCGTTGTCGCGGCGGCGTGGGAGTTTGCCGTGAACGGAAAGGCGCCTGGGGCGTTATCAGGAACGGCGGCATTGCCGTTTCTGAAAGAGAAAGCGCGCCCCATGACCGAAACTTATACAGTCGGCGTTTTTGTCGGAAGCCTGCGCAAGGACTCGCTCAATCGCAAGCTTGCCAAGGCGCTTGTGGAACTTGCGCCATCCGACTTCAAGTTCGAGTTCGTCGATATCGCCGCCCTCCCCCATTATAACGAGGATGGCGACACCGATCCGCCCGCCGCGTGGAAGGCATTCCGCGAGAAGGTGAAGCCGCTCGACGCCGTTCTGTTCGTAACCCCCGAATACAATCGCTCAGTGCCCGGCGTGTTGAAAAACGCGCTCGATGTCGGGTCACGGCCGTATGGACAGAGCGTCTGGGAAGGCAAGCCCGCTGCGGTGGTGAGCGCCTCGCCCGGGGGCATCGGCGGTTTCGGGGCGAACCATCACCTGCGCCAGTCTCTTGTGTTTTTGAACGTCCCGGCCATGCAGCAGCCCGAAGCCTATATCGGCGGCGCGAACAAGCTGTTCGACGAAAACGGGAATATCGCGAACGACGGTACGCGAAAATTCCTGCACGGGTTCATGGAAGCCTTCGCGCGCTGGGTCGGGCAGCACTCGGCGAAAGGGCGAGCTGTCGCCGCTGGGGACCCTGCGCCTCAGGCTTGACGCCGGTTCGCACACGCAAAGCGGGACAAGCAGCGCGGAGTGCCGTCCGCGCGGCGGCTCCCGCGCCGCCCGGACGGAGAGCCTAACCCTCGCCGTCATAAGCCGCAAGGGCGACCGGCAAAGCCTCGATCACCGTATTGCCGACGGCGGGAAGCCCGACAAGCACCGCGCTTATAACCTCCTCGCGGCTCGCGCCTTCCGCCTTGGCGGCCTTGACATGAAACGGGATGCCGGAAGTGAGCCTTGCGGCGGCGAGCACCGCGAGATAGGCAAGTTCTTCGGTTTTCCTGTCGAGGGCGCTTGCGCCGTCGAGCGCATGAACGGCCCCCATCCACGCCTTCGCGTGCTCCGGCGCTTCGTCCAGAAAGGCTTTGAACGCTTTCGAAATGGTCATGGCTCTCCCCTGCTTTCGGGGAATGACCTATCACGAATGAAAAAAAATATCAGGCCGCCGGGAAGGCGAGCCTGATTTTCTCGATATGGCCGTCGACCGGCGACACCGTCTCGTTCGCGGCCACGGCACCATCCGAGAAGATGCGTTCGAGGCGCATGATGCGGTCATGCAGGCGATGACTTTCCGCGATGAGAAAACGGAACGTCTCCGGAAGGGCGTCGAAGCCCTCGGGCAATGTAGTGCCCTGCGGCGACAGCGTCACCCGGTGGCGGTGATTGTGCGCCTCGGCGGCGGTGATTTCACCCGCAGCGATGGCGCGGCGCACGAGAAGCCACGACGCGAGCTGCGTGAGGCGCGTGGTGAGCCGGATGCTCTCGGAGGAATAGGCGAAGCTCGCCGGCGGCGTCAGGGTCTTGGATTCCGCCCTGCCCTGCCCGTCGAGATATTCCGCCGTGCGCTCAACGAGGTCCATCCCCTCGCGATAGAGCCTGGCGAACTGCGGGGATGTCGTGAACCGATCCCCGAACGACAGCAGCGCCGCTTTTGGTAATTCATTCAAAACGCCGGAGCTTTTCATGGAGTCCCTACGCACCACTTCCGACCCGCCCGGATCGGAACCCTCACCTTACGCCAGCATAGCCGCAACAGCCTTTCAAAAGGTGAATGCACGGCCAAGCCTCAGCGGACCTAGCCCAAAAAAAAGAGCCGCATCATGGCGGCTCTCGAAAAGTTTGTGGAGGTGTTTCAGGGTCGACCCAGCTTTACATTGGAAGAAGCCTAACGCCTGCGTCTTAAGTTGGAGTAAAGATCCGCATCTGGAACGGCGAAGCCGGAGGAAAATTCATGAAAACGGTCTTAATTCGCGAACCCGGCGGCCCGGACGCATTGTCGCTCGTGGATGCGCCCACCCCCGAGCCGAAGGCGGACGAGGTGCTCATCGAGGTGGCCGCTGCGGGCGTAAACCGCCCGGACGTGCTGCAGCGGCAAGGGCTTTATCCGCCGCCGCCCGGCGCATCGAACATCCCCGGCCTCGAAGTTTCGGGCAGGATTGCGGCGGTCGGCGCGGGCGTAACAAGGTGGAAGGCGGGCGACGCGGTTGCCGCGCTGACATCCGGCGGCGGCTATGCGGAATTCGCGATCGCGCAAGAAGGCTCGTGTCTTCGCGTACCGAAGGGGCTTTCCGTTGAGGAAGCGGCGTGTCTCCCTGAAACCTTCATGACGGTGTGGCACAATGTGTTCGAGCGCGGCGCGCTGAAGGCGGGCGAGTGCTTCCTCGTGCATGGCGGATCGAGCGGCATAGGGTCGACGGCGATCCAGCTTGCAAACCATTTCGGTGCGCGGGTTTTCGCCACCGCCGGCAGCGACGAGAAATGCGCTTATTGCGAAAGCCTCGGCGCGGAGGCCGCCATCAACTACCGGACGAAGAACTTCGCCGAAGAGATAAAGACGCTCACCTGCGGCAAGGGCGTGAACGTGATCCTCGACATGGTCGGCGGCTCGTACATTCAGGACGATATCCGGTGCGCGGCCGAGGATGGCCGCATCGTGCAGATCGCGTTCCTGAAGGGCGCGAAGGTCGAGGTGAACCTCATGCCGATCATGCTGAAGCGCCTCACGCTTACCGGCTCGACGCTGCGGCCGAGAAGCCCCGAGTTCAAGGCGCACCTCGCCCGAGCACTCGAAGAGAAGGTGTGGCCGCTGATCGAGTCGGGCGCGGTGCGTGTTGTGATCGACAAGACATTCCCGCTTGCCGAGGCAGCAGAAGCGCACCGCCACATGGAAACGAACGCGCACATGGGCAAGATCGTGCTGACGATATAAGCTCAGCCCTTTCTCGCAAGTCAGGTCTTCGTCAGCCGGTGGCGCGCGCGGCAAGAGCTGCGCGACACGCATCGGTCAGCCGCGATATCTCGCATCGGGTCTTGGCGTCGGCCAAAAGCCTTGCGCGGCAAGCCCATTTCGCCTATGTTTTTCACAGCTCAATAAATCAGACTCTGGAGAAGAGTGGGCCCGCCGGTCCGCTCTTTTTCTTTATCTGGCGCCTCGATAGCGCCTCGAACCGGACTTCATGGCAGACGAAAACGACACGCCACCGATCGAACAAGCGGCACCCTCCGTTCCGACAGAGCGCTTCACGCGCGAATTCGGCGCGGCGGCAGACCTTGCCGCCCTCGTCGAGCCGGTGCTGGAAGACATGGGCTTTCGCCTTGTGCGCGTCACGATGTCGAAGCGCGACGGCGCCACCATCCAGATCATGGCCGACAAGCCGGACGGCGCGATCAATGTCGACGACTGCGCGAACATCTCGCGCCGTATCTCGCCGCTGCTCGATGCGCACGATCCCATCAAGGACCGCTACTTCCTCGAAGTGTCCTCGCCCGGCATCGACCGCATCCTCGTGCGCCCGTCCGATTTCGAGGACTGGGCCGGCTTCGAGACGAAGGTGGAACTGAAGGAGCTGGTCGATGGCCGCAAGCGTTTCCGCGGCATCCTCGAAGGCTACGAAAACGGCGAAATGCTGCTTCAGGTTCAACTGAACCCGAAGGGCGAGCCCCAAACCATCGGCCTGCCGGTGGATCTCATTCACGACGCGAAGCTTGTGCTGACGGACGAACTGATCCGCGCTTCGCTGACAAAGGCGAAAGCCGCCGGCAAAAACTGGGCCGAAGGCGGCGAAATTGAAGACGAACAGATCGAAGACGCGGAGTTGAACGATGGCGCAATCCGGAATTAGCGCGAACCGGCTGGAACTGTTGCAGATCGCGGACGCGGTCGCGCGCGAAAAATCGATTGACCGCACGCTCGTGCTTTCCGCCATGGAAGACGCGATTCAGAAGGCTGCGAAATCGCGCTACGGCAGCGAAAACGAGATCCGCGCCGAGATCGATCCGCGCACCGGCGAAATCCGCCTCTCGCGCCTTCTCGAAGTGGTGGAACGCGTCACGCTCGACGCGACCGAAATCAGCCTCAAGGACGCGAAGAAACGCAACCCCGAGGCCGAGGTGGGTGATTTCATCGCAGAGCCACTGCCGCCCCTCGACTTCGGCCGCGTCGCGGCGCAGAACGCAAAGCAGGTCATCGTGCAGAAGGTGCGCGAGGCCGAGCGCGAGCGTCAGTTCGAGGAATACAAGGATCGCATGGGCGAGATCGTCAGTGGCATCGTGAAGCGCGCCGAATACGGCAACGTCATGATCGACCTTGGCCGCGCCGAGGCGATCATCCGGCGCGACGAGACGCTGCCGCGCGAGAACTACAAGCTCGGCGACCGCGTGCGCGCGTATGTCTATGACGTGCGCCGCGAAAATCGCGGTCCGCAGATCTTCCTTTCGCGCACGCGCCCCGAATTCATGGCGAAGCTGTTCGCGCAGGAAGTGCCGGAAATCTACGACGGCATCGTCGAAATCAAGTCGGTCGCGCGCGATCCCGGCAGCCGCGCCAAGATCGCAGTCGTCTCGAAGGAAACGAGCGTCGATCCGGTCGGCGCCTGCGTGGGCATGCGCGGCAGCCGCGTGCAAGCCGTCGTGAACGAGCTTCAGGGTGAAAAGATCGACATCATCCAGTGGTCGGGCGACCCCGCCACCTTCATCGTGAATGCGCTCGCGCCCGCGGAAGTGGCCAAGGTCGTGCTTGACGAGGAATCCGAGCGCATCGAAGTCGTGGTGCCGGACGAGCAGTTGAGCCTCGCGATCGGCCGCAAGGGCCAGAACGTGCGCCTCGCCTCTCAGCTCACGGGCTGGGACATCGACATCCTGACGGAAGCGGAAGAATCGGAACGCCGCCAGAAGGAATTCGCCGAACGTACCGCCGCCTTCGTCAACGCACTCGATGTTGACGAGATGATCGCGCAGCTGCTCGTCTCGGAAGGATTCACCTCGGTCGAGGAACTGGCGTTCGTCGACGCGCATGAAGTCGCAAGCATCGAAGGCTTCGACGAAAACACCGCGCAGGAAATCCAGGAGCGCGCTCGCGAATTTCTGGAGCGGCAGGAGGCCGAACTCACGGAGAAGCGCCGGGCCCTCGGCGTGGATGACGAGTTGGCCGAGGTGCCGGGCGTCACCACCGCGATGCTCGTCGCGTTCGGCGAGAACAATATCAAGACGGTCGAGGATCTCGCGGACTGCGCGACCGACGAACTTGCGGGCTGGACAGAGCGCGCGCACGGTCAGACAAAGCAGAATCCCGGCATCCTTCAGGGCTTCGACCTGTCGAAGTCGGACATCGAACATCTTATCATCGCTGCCCGCGTGAAGGCGGGCTGGATCGAGGCACCGGAAGAGCCCGAGGAAGAAGCGGTCGAGGCCGATAGCCTTGACGATGGCTTGACCTCGGAAGCGCATGAGGACGAGCGCGTCGAGGCGGAAAGCCACGAAGGCGCGGAGTCAGAAGCGCACGAGGAAGGGGGCACGCATGCCCAAAGCCAAGAAAAAGCGCTCTGATCCGGAACCGATACTGGACTTTGACGCGGAAAAGGCACATTTAACAGAGGGCGAGCAAGGCGACACGCAACATACTCCGGTCAGAACCTGTGTCATGGATCGATCGAGAAGGGAAAAGCCTTCCCTTCTGCGGTTTGTCGTCTCTCCCGAGGATGAGGTCGTACCCGATATCAAGGGAAATCTTCCGGGACGGGGTGTCTGGGTTACAGCCGGTCGGAAGGCCGTCGCCGATGCCGTTGGACGGCGCGCGTTTCAGAGGGCGTTTCGCAAACCGGTTACCGTAAGCGAAAGCCTTCCTTCAGACGTTGAACAGCTTTTTAAGCGATCTGTGCTAGAACGCTTGTCGATTTGTAATAAGGCCGGGCTTGTGGTCACGGGGTTTCAGAAGGTCGAGGACGCACTGAAGCGGCGTGAAATCGTGGTTCTTCTCCATGCTGACAACGCGGCCGCAGACGGGAAGGACAAGCTCGACAGGAAGTTCAAGGCCTTATATTCAGGCGCGAATCACATCGAGCCGGAAAATTGCTTCACATCTGCCGAAATTAGCTTGGCGACGGGAAGCACGAATGTAATACATGCGGGACTTAAGGAAGGCGGGGCGACAGCCGCATTCTTGCAAGCTCTCGATCGGTTCAGCGGGTATTGCGCAAGCGAGGCGAAGCCGCATTCGCTGCGTCAGGATAGAGAATGAGCGAAACGAAAGAAACGGACTCGAAACCGGCGGCTGGCCGCAAGACGATGTCGCTGAACGTAAAGCGGACGGTCGAACAGGGCCACATCCGCCAGAACTTCAGCCATGGCCGGTCGAAATCCGTTCTGGTCGAGACGAAGCGCAAACGCCCTGGTTCGGGGCCTGGCGTCGCGGAAGAACCGCAGCAAGCCCAGAAGCCCGCTCCGCAGAAGCCCGAGCATCGCGCCTTCCAGAAACCCGGCTCCGAGCAGGGTGGCGACAAGCGGCCGCAGAAGGTGCTGCGCCAGCTGTCCGCCGGTGAGGTCGACGCCCGCGCTCGTGCGCTAGTCGAGGCGCGCAAGCGCGAGGAAATCCTGAAGCGCGAGCGCGAAATCGAAGAAGCGCGCCGCCGCGAGGAAGAAGCCTTGCGCGCGATCGAAGACAAGAAGCGCGCCGCCGAGGAAGAGGCCCTTGCCAAAAAGGCCGCGGAAGAAGCTGCTCTGCTTCGCGCAAAAGAGGCGGCTGAAGCAAAACCGGAAGCTCCCAAAGAACCGGCCGGGCATGAAGCCGCTCACGTGGCTCCCCCGGTTGCGCGCCCAAGCCGGCCGGCGGAACCGCCGCGCCGTGTCGGACCCGACACCGTGCGCGTTGTCGCCCGTCCTCAGGATGACCGGCGCGCGCCGCGCACACCCGATGCGCGCCCGACCGACGCACGCACCGATGCACGTGGCGGACCCGCGCGCGACGGAGCTCGTCCGGGCGGGGCTCGTCCGGACGCCAGACCTCAGGGCGGTCCCCGCGCCGGGGCTCCCGGCGCAAGACCCGGCTTCGGCGGTCCGCGAGGCGCCGCGGCCGCGCCCGCGTCTCCGATTCCGGAAGTCGCCGCTCGTCCCGATAGGGCCCGCGATGCAGATGTCGGCGCCCGCGCCCGCGGTGCGGATAGCGAGGAAGACGATCGCCGCGCCAAGCGGGGCCTGCCCGGCAAGGTCGCCGCGCCGGCACCCGTCAAGAAAGCGGTAACCGAGCGAACCGGCCGTCAGCGTCTCACGCTTTCGAACGCGCTCGACGATCAGCAGCGTGAACGCAGCCTCGCCTCTCTCAAACGCCAGCGCGAACGTCAGAAGCTCCAGGCTTCCGGCGCGCGGCAGGAGCGTGTCAAGATTCAACGCACCGTCATTCTGCCCGAAGCCATCACCATCCAGGAACTCGCGAACCGCATGGCGGAACGCGCGGTCGACATCATCAAGTTCCTGATGAAACAGGGTCAGATGCTGAAGATCAACGACGTGATCGATGCCGATACGGCCGAACTCGTCGCCGAGGAATTCGGCCACAGCGTGAAGCGCGTTTCCGAAGAGGACATCGAGGAAGGCTTCATCGGCGAGACCGACGATCCCGATACCCTTCAGTTCCGCGCGCCTGTCGTTACCATCATGGGTCACGTCGACCACGGCAAGACATCGCTGCTCGACGCGATCCGCCACGCGAACGTGGTCTCCGGCGAGGCAGGCGGCATCACGCAGCATATCGGCGCCTATCAGGTGACGACGCCCGACGGCGCCCCCGTGACCTTCATCGACACGCCGGGCCACGCGGCCTTCACCGCGATGCGTGCTCGTGGTGCGAAGGTGACGGACATCGTCGTGCTGGTCGTTGCGGCCGATGACGGCGTCATGCCGCAGACGGTCGAGGCCATCAACCACGCGAAGGCGGCGGGTGTGCCGATCATCGTCGCCATCAACAAGATCGACAAGCCGGATGCCGATCCGCTGCGTGTGCGCACCGACCTTCTTTCCCACGACATCGTCGTGGAGAGCATGGGCGGCGACACGCTCGAAGTGGAAGTCTCGGCCAAGCAGAAGCTCAATCTCGACAGGCTCCTTCAGGCGATCGCCCTTCAGGCCGAAGTTCTCGAACTGACGGCCAACCCCGACCGCCCGGCGGAAGGCATCGTCATCGAAGCCAAGCTCGAACGCGGTCGCGGCCCGGTCGGAACGGTGCTCGTGCAGCGCGGAACGCTCAAGGTCGGCCAGATCGTCGTCGCCGGTCGTGCGTGGGGCCGCGTGCGTGCGCTCATCGACGACAAGGGCGCGAACGTTGTCGCGGCAGGGCCATCGACGCCGGTCGAGGTGCTCGGTTTCGACAGCGCACCGGAAGCTGGCGATCAGCTCGCCGTGGTGGATACCGAAGCGCGCGCCCGCGAACTGACCGAACACCGCCAGCGCAAGCTGCGTGATGTCCGCTCGGTGGGCGCCGGCGCGAGAAGCTCGCTCGAACAGATGATGAAGCAGGCCGCCAAAGGTGGAAAGAAGGAATTCCTTCTCATCATCAAGGGCGACGTGCAAGGCTCGGTCGAAGCGATCAACGCCGCGCTCGAAAAGCTCGGCACGGACGAGGTCGAGGCGCGCATCATCCACTGGGCGGTGGGCGGCATCACATCCTCGGACGTGGCGCTTGCCGAAGCTTCCGGCGCCGTCATCATCGCCTTCAACGTCCGCGCCGACGCTCAGGCGAAGCAGCAGGCCGAACGCGACGGCATCGAAATCCGCTACTACAACATTATCTACGATCTCGTGGACGATGTGAAGAAGGCGATGTCCGGTTTGCTTGCGCCGATCACGCGCGAGGAGTTCCTGGGCAATGCCGAAATCCTGGAGGTGTTCAACATCTCGAAGGTCGGCAAGGTCGCGGGTTGCCGTGTCACGGAAGGCAAGGTCGAGCGCGGAGCAAGCGTTCGTCTGGTGCGCGACCATGTGGTGATCCACGAAGGCAAGCTATCCACGCTCAAGCGTTTCAAGGACGAGGTCAAGGAAGTGGTCGTCGGTCAGGAATGCGGCATGGCCTTCGAGGGCTATCAAGATCTCAAGGCCGGCGATACGATCGAGTGCTTCCGCACCCATATCGAGACGCGGAGCCTGTAGCGTTCACATCGCGGCGTGCACATCGGAAAGCGGCGATTATCGCCGCTTTTTTTTCGGGGCGCGCGCTTTCCATACCTTGGGGGGCGCGGGCGCGCTCGTCCCGTAACAGATCCGCCGCCTCTCGCGGAAAAGCTGACCGACACGCCGCGGCGGCGCTTCTCAATTGACGGCACACACGCTGTCGCTGAGGCAGGTACGGCCGCGAAGGCTCCGCGCCGCCATCCTCGATGCCATCACCAAAGGCGCGCCCGATCTTCGAGCGCCCTTTCGCGATCGTCGGCCGCTATTCCAGCGAACCGAACAGCGCCCGCGCCGCCTCCGCCGTCTTCTCGTCGAGCGGCTTCGGTTCCAGATCGACGCCCTTCCCCAACCTGTCGATCAGGATCTTGAACACGGCAAGGCGAGCATAATTCTTGTTGTTCGCCGGGACGAGGAACCACGGCGCATAATCCGTCGAAGTCTTTTCGAGCATGTCCTCGATAGCCTTTTCGTAGTCGGCGCGATGGTCGCGGTTGCGGAAATCCTCGTAGGTGAGCTTCCAGCGCTTCAAGGGATTTGTGAGCCGGTCCTTGAATCGCCTGAGCTGCTCCTCGGCGGATATGTGCATGAAGACCTTGGCGATGCGCGTTCCGTCGTCGACGAGCAGGCGTTCGAACTCGTTGATCTCGCGATAGGCTCGTTTCCACTCCGCCTTTTTCGCCAGACCTTCGACACGTTCCACCAGCAGACGACCGTACCAGGAGCGGTCGAACACCACGATCTGGCCCTGCTCCGGCAGCCGTCTCCAGAAGCGCTGCAGATAGTGCTCCCTTTTTTCGTCCGGCGAGGGCGCGGCGATGGGGTGCACCTTGAAGCTTCGCGGATCGAGCGTCCAGCCGAGACGCCGGATCACGCCGCCCTTCCCCGCCGTGTCCCATCCTTCAAGCACGATGACGGCATGCTCGCGTGTGCCGAGATACGCCTGCTGAATGGATTGCATGGTGTGTTGCAGCGGGACGATCTTTCGAGCGTAATCCTTCTGGTCGACGTGATGACCGTCGCCGAGAGAAGCAAGCGACGGAGGCCCGCTCACCAGGAATTTGTCTGCCTTCACGACGAAATCTCCTTGCCGCCTCTCCATGATCCAGAACGGCCATTAAGAATCCGCACCCCCTCGCGTTTGCGACGCAAACGGTCGTGCTGGCGAACGACCCTATTCCCATTCGGAAGTCCGGCACAGATTCATCGAGCATTTTCGGACTCAAGCCGCCCTTGGAGGCTTATTCCCGCGCGAGCGCCAGAAAACGCGAAAAAGCAGAAGTGCCGCCACCGCCGCCGCATAGGCGAGCGGCTCCAAAGTCCACGACTTCAGCGACAGGAGATAATGCCCGATGGCCAGAACCGCCGCGAGGTAAACCCAGCGATGAAGGCGCTGCCACGCCGCGCCCCCCATGCGTTTGATCGAGCGCGCGTTGGAGGTCCACGCAAGCGGGGCGAGGATCGCGAAGGTTGCCATGCCGAGCGTGATGTAGGGGCGTTTCACAATATCGCCGATGATCGCACCGATATCGGGCCCACGGTCGAGTGCGATCCATGTCAGGAGGTGGGCACAGGCGTAGAAGAACGCGAGCAGGCCGAGCGCCCGCCGGAACCGGACGAAGTTCGGGCCCCCGAGGCGGCGAAGCGGCGTCACGGCAAGGCTCGCAATGAGAAAACGCAGCGCCCAGATGCCGAGCAGATGTTCGAGCGCCTTTACCGGATCGGCGCCCAGCCTGTCGCCCAGGACGAGCCAGAAGGCCCACAGGCCGGGCAGCGCGCCGATGAGATAGACCGGCCAGCGGGGGAAAGCGCCGATGACCCGTTGAGCGGCGCGCCTCGGCGATGCTTCTGGCTGCGACATGCGCCTGTTCCCTGCTTGCCAATCGGCGCGATGGCGTTCCGGGACGCCTTGCCGCGCGTGCTTTTCGGTGACATGGGCTGCCCGGGGGGCTTTTCGAAGCGGCGCATCGTTCACAGCGCCGCGAGGTGCGGCGATTTTGCCGAACCGTCGGGGCCGCCACCTGCGAGCGGCGTTAAGAGCGCGTGAAATTATACTAAAAATTTACGCGAAGTCTCGATACTTGCCCTAGTTCCACTTGAGAGGGCGTTGAGTATGAGAGTTTTAGTAGCATGCGTGGTCTTGATGCTGGGCGCGGTAGGCGCTCAGGCGCAAGGCCGAAATCCCTACTACGGTGAGCCGACCGACTTCCTCGGCACATGGAATAACGTTGAAATCCAGCGCAATCTGGTCGTGCGCATTGAGATCCGGCCCGAAAGGCCACGCGGCGGCGTCTGGGTCACCGTTTTCGGTCTTCGCGACGGTGAGCCCGTGGTCTTCGGCGAATATCGCGGACGGACCTTCCTTTCCAACTCTGCACGCGAGCGCGAGCAGGACAATTCGGCCGTTCTCGTCCGCATCAATCAGCCCTACGTGCGCGGCAATGTGCTGCTGCGCTTCAACGGGCGCGGCGAGATCGTTGCTCACTCGCTGCTCAACATCTCCGGGCGTGGGGATGTCTACAGCGTGGAGCGGTTCGCGGCGGCCGATCGCGGTCGGCCGGACTACGATCCTCGCTACCGCCGAGGCTATGACCGCCCCTACGGCTATTGAGATTAGAGACAAGAAAAACCCCGGCAGCTCACCGCGCCGGGGTTTTTCTTGTCTCAGTTCAGACCCTTGAGGCCGTCGGAAAGCCCGGCTAGCGGGGCAGGAAACCCGACGCCCGAGTCCGGTGTCGGAAACACGATGAAGCTCGCCGTCTGCCCGCTCGTGAATTTTCCGATCAGCTGATCGTCCACGATCACCTCGGCCAGACAGCCGAATTTGCGGCATTTCAGGAATTTGACGTTGCCCACATCCTTGCCGTCCACGCGCAGGCCAAGACCCGCCGGAAGCACGACGTCGAGCGGCGCCACGATGCGAAGGATCTTCTTGTTCTGGTCCTCGAACGCCCGCATCAGAAGCACGGTCATGAACATGTTCGGCCGGTCTTCGAGCTTCAGATCCTGCACGAGCGCGCATTTTTCCTTCTTCGCGCCCGCGAGTTGCGCGCATTTCAGCTTCCAGGCCCCGTAGATGGCCTTCACCTGACCGGAGCCGATTTCCTGAGCCTGGGCAGCCCCAAGGCCCGCAGCGCAAGCTGCGAAAAGGCACGCGGCGAGAAGTTTGGCCGTTCTTTGCATGATGGCAGTCCGTGTCGAGAAAGCGCTGAGCGCGAGGATATAACCTTGCACTCGGCAAGAATTCGGGCCGAATTGAGACTGGAACCGCGCGACGCCGGTCGCGTGGTTCTGTTTCCGCCGGAGGGCTGCGCGCGAGCCGCCCCGCCATCGCCACCTTGGCGCAGGGATACGACGTGGCGGGCTTGTTCGCTCGTATCTCCGGCTGCGGCGGGGTTCGCACGCTCAACCTGCGGTTTGAACGCGAATTTGCTGCGTCGGAGATGACACAGCGCAAAGTCCGTCCTATTGTGCTTGAAAATCCGACATCCTTCGCCCCAAGCGGTCAGCCCGCCCCGCGGAACAAGAAACGATATGATGTACGTCTCGACACGAGGGACCGCGCCGAAAGCGGACTTCGAGGAAGCGCTTCTCGCCGGTCTCGCACCTGACGGCGGGCTCTACATGCCCGATACATGGCCGCACCTTTCGTCCCTGCCTGCTTCGCCCACGGGCGCCTACGCGGCGGCGGCGGCGCATGTGATGACGCCTTACATGGGAGGGAATCCCGGAGAGGCCGAGCTTTTCGCGCTCGTTTCCGATGCCTATGCGCGCTTTGCCGATCCCGATACCGCCCCGCTCAAGACGATCGGGCCCGACCTCTATCTGCTTGAGCTGTTCCACGGACCGACGCTCGCCTTCAAGGACTTCGCGATGCAGGTTCTTTCGCGGCTGATGGAGCGCGCGCTGAAGCGGCGGGGCCAGCGCACGACGATCCTCGGCGCGACCTCGGGCGATACCGGCGCGGCGGCGGTCGAAGCGTTTCGCGGCCGCGACGACATCGAACTTTTCATCCTTTATCCGCATGGCCGCATCTCGGACGTGCAGCGCAAGCAGATGACGACGGCCGCCGAGGACAACGTCCACGCCATCGCCATCGAAGGCACGTTCGACGATACGCAGGCCATCGTGAAGGCGCTGTTCGGCGACGCCGAGTTCCGCACGCGGCATTCGCTTTCCGCGATCAATTCCATCAACTGGGCGCGCATCGTGGCCCAGACCGTCTACTATTACACGGCGGCGGCGAAGCTCGGCACGGCATGCCGCCCGAGCTTCTCGGTGCCCACCGGCAATTTCGGCGACATCTTCGCGGGCTTCGCGGCGTCGCTCATGGGCCTTTCCATGGGCCGCCTCGTCATCGCCACGAACGAGAACGACATCCTCGCCCGCACGCTTGAAACCGGTCGCTACGAGCCGAAGGGCGTCGTGCCGACCGACAGCCCGAGCATGGACATCCAGATTTCGAGCAATTTCGAGCGGCTCCTGTTCGAGGAAAGCGGCCGCGATGCCGACCTCGTGAACCGCGCGATGGCCGACCTCAAGGCAAAGGGTCATTTCGACCTGCCGCCCGCCACGCTCGCCCGTATCCGCGAGCGTTTCTCCGCGTGGCGCGTGACGCGCGACGAGGCCGCCGACGCAACGCGCGCCCTGTTCGACGAAACCGGCATGATCATCGACCCGCACACCGCCGTCGGTGTCGTGGCGGGCAAGCGCGAGCAGGAACGCAGCGGGGGTTCGATGGTCGTGCTGTCGACGGCGCATCCCGCGAAATTCCCGGAGGCCGTGACACGCGCGACGGGCCGCGCGGCGCCTATACCCGAACGCCTCGTGGAGCGTCTTCAGGGGGACGAACGGGTGCAGATTTTGCCCAACTCGGCCGCCGCGGTGGCAAACGTCATAGCCCAGCACGCCGCGGGCAGGCCGCAAGCATGATCCGCAGAAGACGCGTCCGGTTTTGCGATAGGCTCCCGCGTCGACACAATGCATGAGCCGCAAAAGCGGCCACCGGTTTTGCTCAGGATGCTGCGAACCAAAAAAGCATGATCCGCAAACGGATCTCCGATTGTTATCATGCTCGACGACAGATTTGGCGGGACGCGTTTCCATCGCGGCTCGCCTGAAGCGACTCTGAATTGCCCGAGGTACAGCCCATGACAGTCGAAACCAGCCAGCTAGCGAACGGAATGCGCATCGTCACCGATCGCATGCCGGGGCTCGAAACGGCGACGGTCGGCGTTTTCGTGACTGCTGGCGCTCGCTCCGAGACGGATAACGAGCACGGCGTCGCCCACTTCCTCGAACATATGGCCTTCAAGGGCACGCCGACGCGCTCGCCAATCGAAATCGCCGAGGAGATCGAGGGCGCGGGGGGTGCTCTGAACGCCGTCACCTCGTCCGAAGCGACCAATTATTACGCGCGTGTGCTGAAGAGCGACGTGGAACTCGGGCTGAACCTTATCGGCGACCTGCTTCTCAACCCGTCCTTTTCAGACGAGGAGATGGACCGCGAGCGCGAGGTGATCCTTCAGGAAATCGCCGCGACGCAGGACAGCCCCGACGATATCGTGTTCGATCTGGCGCTCGACGAAGCCTATCCGAACCAGACGCTCGGCCGCTCCATCCTCGGCACGGAGCGCACCATCTCGCGCCATTCCGCCGCCGATCTCCGCCGCTTCCGCAACGAGAACTATTCCGCCTCGCGCATGATCCTGTCGGCGGCCGGCGCGGTCGATCACGACGCGATCCACAAGCTCGCCGAGAGCCTGTTCACCGGATTGCCCGAGGAAGCGCCGCGTCCGATCAAGCGGGCGAAATTCGAAGGAGGACACGCCACCGTCGACAAGCGATTCGAGCAGTGCCATGTGATCTTCGCCTTCGAGGGCTTTCCGAACGGACATGACGACTCGTTCGCCGGGCGCATCTTCGCCGGGATCGCGGGCGGCGGCATGGCCTCGCGCCTGTTTCAGGAGGTGCGCGAGAAGCGCGGTCTCTGCTACGATATCCACGCGTTCGACTGGGGCTATGCCGACAGCGGCATCATCGGGCTCCACGCCGCGACGAGCGCGCAGCAACTGAAGGAACTGAGCGCGCTTTCGCTCGGCATCTTCTCGGACCTCGCCGAGAACGGACCGACGGACCGCGAGCTTGCCCGAGCCAAGGCGCAGATCAAGGCCGGACTTTTCATGAGCCTCGAAAGCTGCGAATCGCGCGCGGGCCAGATCGCATGGGATCTGATGGTGTTCGGACGTCCGATCTCGAACGAGGAACTCATCGAAAAGGTCGACGGGGTTACGCGCGAGCACGTTCAGGCCGTCGGCCTCGGCTTCCGCGCCCGGCCGGAAATCGTCTCGGCGGTGGTCGGTGGACGCGGTTCCGCAGCCGCTGCGGCGGACGCGGCCGAAGCGTTCCTCTCCGGCACCCTCGCCGGCTGAGGCCGCCCGATGCTCGGCGGGTCCCGCATGTTCTTCCCGGAGACGAGGCCCTATGTCGAGGGCGACGGCATTTATCTGCGCGAGCCGCAAATGTCCGACTACAAGGAATGGGCGGCGCTTCGCGGAGAAAGCCGCTCTTTCCTCGAACCCTGGGAACCGCGCTGGGCCAAGGACGAGCTTTCCCGCGAGACGTACCGGCGCCGCATCCGTTATTATTACCGCGATGCCCGGCAGGATGTCGGTTATGCCTTTTTTCTGTTCAGAAGCTCTGATAACGCCCTTATCGGCGGCTTGACGTTGAGCAACATTCGGCGCGGCGTAAGCCAAAGCTGCTCTCTCGGATACTGGACAGGCGCTCCATACGCCCGCCAGGGTTATATGACCAAAGGGGTGCGGTCGGTCATATGGTTCGTGTTCGACGTTTTGCGTCTTCATCGGCTCGAAGCGGCCTGCCTGCCGGAAAACAAGGCTTCGGCGGCTCTGCTGGTCCGTACGGGGTTTCAATATGAGGGCGTGGCCCGTCGATATCTCAAGATCAATGGCGTGTGGCAGGACCACTGGCTGTTCGCACTTCTCAACGACGACCCATTGGCCTAATCCGGCCTCGACTGTGGCCGATGCCGGTTTGCTGCAGAAGCGTGCCGCGAACCGTGAGCGGCACGTCGCCTCATGTCGCGCCTATCGATCGGCTGGTCCGCGCCAAAGGGGGGCCGATTTTACGCAGGTCGATCCTGGTGAGCCTGCGTATTTCATTATTCGGACCGGCGCCCGGTCACAACGCGTGAAGCGCTGATGCGAGGTCGAATGCTGCATTGCGCTGCCGAAATGGCCGCCTCCCGTCCCCTTCGTCCCGGCGTCCTCGCGCGAATGATGCTCCTTCTCTGCGCCGCCTGGATAGTGGCCGCGCTGGCGGCGTCTTCGCCGGCGGCGGCGGTCGAGCCCATCGTCGTCGGCTCGGCGCAGGAAAAGATCGACATCACCCTTCTCGGCGAATTCTACGAGCGGCGCGGCGACAAGATCGCCGTGGAAACCGCCGCGAACGCAGACGGCATCGCAGGCCGCATGACGGTGTCGGCCAAAACGCCCGGCACCAATCCGAGCTGGATCGTATTCGCGCTGTCGAACCCGACCGACAAGCAGGTGACCCGCTTCCTCAGCGCCCAGCGCTATGACATCGTCAATTCCGGCGTGTTCAAGCCCGACCTCGACGCGCCACGCATCACAAACGTCACGCCATCGCTCGGTTTCCGCCCCGAACGGGTCGAGGATTACGATTTCCTCGACATATACCGCATTTCCATAGAGCCCGGCACCACAGTGACATTCATCGTGGAACTCGCTTCCGCGTCCGTGCCTCGTCTCTATCTCTCCTCGGCGCAGAATTTCGGAAAGCGCCTCCGCGACGTCAATCTGCTGAACGGTATCCTGCTCGGCATCACCGGCCTCCTTGCGCTATTCCTGACCGCAATCTTCGCCGTCAATCACAAATCGATCTTCCCGGCGGCGGCGTTGCTCGCCTGGTCTGCGCTCGCCTATCTGTGCGTGGATTTCGGCTTTTGGCACAAGCTGTTCCAGCTCTCCTCGGAAGACAACGGCACCTATCGAGCGATGGCGGAGGCGTCGTTCGCCGCAAGCCTTGTCATCTTCCTTTACGCCTTCCTCAATCTCCGGTTATGGCACTCGTGGATCTCGATGGCCTTTTTCGGCTGGATCGCGGCGCAACTCGGACTCATTTTCTTCGGTCTCGTCGACGCTCAGGCGACGATGAGCCTCGCGCGCCTGTCGCTGATCCCCATCTCGGTCATCGGTACGGCGGTCATCGTGTTTCTGGCGTTCAGGGGGCAGGAACGCGCCCTCTCGCTGCTGCCGACTTGGATGCTGTTCCTGCTGTGGCTGTTCGCAGCCGCCGTCATCGTTACCGGCAAGATGTCCGGCGACGTCGCTGTGTCCGCAATCTCGGCGGGGCTCGTCGTATTTCTCATGCTGGTCGGCGTCACAGTCACACAATATGCCTTCCAGACCGCCGATCCGGGCGCGTCAGGCGAAGACCCAGGTCAGTTCAAGCTGCGAGTCATGGCGCTGGAAGCTTCCGGCGCGAGCGTGTGGGAATGGGATGGCCGCCGCAACGAGATCAACGCCGGGCCGGAGGTCGAGAACGCGCTCGGACTTCCTTCCGGCACGCTTCGCTGCTCGCAGGACGCCTGGCTTCAGCACCTCCACGCCTCCGACCGCGAACGCATGCGCCTCACTCTTTGGACGCTCCGCGAACGCCAGGGCGGCGACATCAACCTCGAATTCCGCATGAAACGGGCCGATGGCGGTTATCTCTGGTATGAGCTGCGCGCTGCCGTCACGCCGCAGCGCACCACCCGCCAGCTTCGCGGCGTTGGCCTCCTGCGCAATATCAACGCGCAGAAGCGGGCGCAGGAGCGTCTGCTTCACAACGCCATTCGGGACGGCCTCACCGGCTTGCCGAACCGCGAGCTTTTCCTCGACCGGCTGCAATTCGCCGTCGCCCGGGCACAGATCGAAAACCTCAAGCCGACGGTATTCTTCGTCGACCTCGACGCGCTCAAGAACCAAAGCCGTTCGCCCGATTTCGCCACCAACGACGGCGTGCTGCTGACCATCTCGCGCCGGCTTCAGCGATATATTTCGCAACAAGACACCCTCGCCCGCGTCAGCGCGCTGCAATTCGCCATCCTCATTTCCGACGACACCGAGCCGCGCCACATCGCGATGCTGGCGGAGCGCGTTCGCCGCTCGCTTCGCACACCGATGAAGGTGGGGGGCCGCGATCTCGTGCTCACGGGCAGCATTGGCATCGCCATGTATGACGGCACACAGGAGCACGCCGAAGACCTCTTGCGCGAGGCCGAAAGCGCCATGTATCGCGCAAAGCGCGCGGGTCCGGACCGTATCGAACTGTTCAAGCCCGAAATGCGCGGCGCCGCCGACGAGCGGGCCATCGTTCAGGCCGACCTGAAACACGCCATCGAGCGCCGTCAGATCCGCATCCTGTATCAGCCGATCATGCGCATCGCCGACGAGCGGCTCGCCGGCATGGAAGCGTTCGTCGTGTGGGAGCATCCGACGCTCGGCAGGCTCTCTCTGCCGGAATTCGAGGCCGCCGCCGAGGCATCGGGGCTGTCCGGCGAGTTGTGGTCCTATGTATTCGAGCGCTGCATCCGGCAGGGCGCGCGCTGGCATCGCATCCTGCAGCGCGACGACCCGATCTACATTTCGATCAACATGTCGAGCCAGCAGCTTTTCCACCACGATCTGGTGCAGAACCTGCGGCTTATCATCGGACGCGAGACGCTGCCGAAGGGCGCGCTCCGCCTTGAAATCGCCGAGACGCTTATCAACGCCAATCCCGAGCAGGCCATCGAAATCCTCGACTGGCTGAAGAGCCTCAACGTGTCCATCGCGCTCGACGAATTCGGCGTGAGCTTCTCGTCGCTGTCGTATTGGAACCGCCTCTCCATCGATGCGATCAAGATCGACCGAACGCTCGTGACGCTCTCCGACAAGGACCGCTCAAGCGCCATGGTGCTGAAGGCGGTGCTGTCCATCGCCCACGAACTCGGCAAGGACGTCGTCGCCGTGGGCATCGACAGCGAAGAGGATCTCGCCTATGTGCGCGCGCTGGGCTGCGATTACGGCCAAGGCTTCTTCTATGCGGACCTCATGTCCGACAAGGATGTGGTCAACCTTCTGAACGCCATCGCGCGATCGACAAAACGCGATAGCAGGGCGATCGAAAAGGAAGAGCGTCGCGTAGGCCGCCGCGCGGAAAAGGATCAGGAAGAGGATAAGGAAAAGGCGCTGGTCCTCGCAGACAGGGACGAGCAGGCGGCGGGCGATGTCGTGCCTGAAGCGTCCGGCAAACCGCCGCGGGCAAGCGGGCGCCGCCTGCGTCGCGGCGATGCGGGCAAGCCACGGGCCAAGGAAGCGGCAGCGGCTCAACCGGAGGCGGCTGCGCAAGCCGCAAGCGCTTCTCCCGGGCAACCGCCACAACCCGGTCAGGGCTTCGCACCTGCCGGCGACAACGCCGAACCGCCGGTACCGCCTTTCCCGTTCAATAAGCTCTAGAGCCGATGCGATAGGGGCGATCCAACCTGACCGGTGAAGCCGCCTCACGGGAAGAGACCGTTTACCGATCCGGTTGCGATCCAGATCGGAACCGGCTCCGGATCGCCCGCGTCTCCTGCCTCAACAGAAGCGGGAGGACGCGCCCGCCTCAAAAATCGGTCTTGAGGTCCATCCCCGCATAGAGAGAGGCGACCTGCTCGCCGTAACCGTTGAAGGCAAGCGTCGGCCTGCGCGGGGCGAAAAGCCCGCCCTCGCCGATACGCCGCTCGGTCGCCTGGCTCCAGCGCGGGTGATCAACGGCGGGGTTCACGTTGGAATAAAAGCCGTATTCGCGCGCGTTCTGCATATTCCATGAGGTCGGCGGCTGGCGCTCCACGAAGCTGATCCGCACGATGGACTTGATGCTCTTGAAGCCGTATTTCCATGGAACGACAAGGCGCAGCGGCGCGCCGTTCTGGTTGGGCAGCGTTTCGCCGTAAAGCCCCACGGCGAGGATCGTCAGCGGATGCATCGCCTCGTCGAGGCGCAACCCCTCGCGATACGGCCATTCAAGCGGCTGAAAGAAGCCCCTTTGCCCCGGCATCTCGGACGGCCGCACAAGTGTTTCAAAGGCAACGAACTTCGCGGAGCCGAGCGGTTCGACACGCCCCAGAAGCGCCGACAGGGGCAAGCCGATCCACGGAATCACCATCGACCAACCTTCGACGCAGCGGAGCCGGTAGACGCGTTCTTCGAGCGGAGCGAGCTTCAGTATGTCGTCCAGCGCGAGCGTCGCGGGCTTCGCGACGAGCCCGTCGATGGCCACGGACCAGGGGCTTGTCCTGAGCTTGCCGGCATAGGAGGCGGGATCACTCTTGTCCGTGCCGAACTCATAGAAATTGTTGTAGGTGGTGACATCCTTCTTCGGCGTCAGCGGCTCGTCGGTGGCAAAGGGGCCTTTCCGGAAGGCAAGGGCTTCGGCATGCGAGGATGGCGGAAGCCCCAGCGCCAGCGAGGCTATCGCGCCCCCGATGAACTCGCGGCGGCTTATATACAGCGCGCGGGGCGTGATTTCCGATGAAGGGATCGGCGCGCCCAGAACATTCGAGCGCGCAGCAGTGAAGGCGGGTCGGCCCGGGCGCTTGTCTGACATGACACCTCGCTTTCGATCCGCATGTGGGCGTAGCCGTGGAAAAACTCCACACATCGTCCATCACAAGGCGGAGAGGGACGGGCATGCGCGCGCTCTTTTCCCTTCGCCCCGAGAGAGACGCCTAGCCGGGAAGCGCCGCCGGATGCGGCCTGCGCGCGAGACCGTAGAGGTACAACACGAGCCCAAACCAGATGATCGCGAAGCCTGCCAGCTTCGCTTCCGTCAGCGTCTCGCCGAACACGAAGACGCCGATCAGGAATTGCAGCGTCGGAGCGAGATATTGCAGCATTCCGATGGTCGAGAGAGGGACGCGCTTGGCCGCGAGCGCGAAAGTAATGAGCGGCACCGCCGTTACCGCACCGGAGCCTGCGAGCAGCAGATCAAGCGATGTCGCGTTGTGCAGCATCGCCAACTCGCCGTGCGCCGCCATGCCCCCCAGGAGCATCATGGCGGGAAGCGCAAGGATCGCCGTTTCGAGAAACAGCCCCTCGGCCGCAGGTAACGGCGCTTTCTTCTTGATGAAGCCATAAAATCCGAAGGACAGCGCGAGCGCGAAGGCGATCCAGGGCACGCCTTGCGCCGCGACGCACAGATAGGCCACACCCCCTGCCGCCGTCAGCACGCCCGCCGCCTGCAAAGGCGATAGCCGCTCGCCGAGCGCGACGCGCCCGATGATCACATTGATGATGGGAAGGATGAAGTAGCCGAGGCTCGCCTCAACGGTTCGGTTCGACGTCACCGCGAGAATGTAGACGCCCCAGTTTACGGAAATAAGCACCGCCGCCAGCGAATAGAGACCGATCAATTGCCGGTCGAGGCGGCGCATCAGCCCTCGCAGATGCCCCGAAACCAGAAGCCATGCCAGCAGGAAGACGAGCGACCAGAGGATTCGCTGCCCGAGGATTTCGAGCGCCGATGCCGGTTTGAGGAGTGCGAGATAGAGCGGAAGCAGCCCCCAGACGATATAGGTCGCGATCGCGAACCCGAGCCCGTGCATGCCCCTGCCCTTTCGCGTTGGAGCCTGTCGGCTCCCGTGAAGACGTCCGCCCCCGACAAGACCGGGGTCCAATTTCCTTTGGCCCCCCGGCGAAGAAGCGTCAGAGCGCCCCCTGAGAGGCTTCATGTTCCCCAGACAAGGCTTACGATGAACCGGGCCGCGATGAACAGCAGGAAGCTCATGAACGTGATTTCGAGCGTCCGCCGCGAAAGCCGATGCGCCACCTTTGCGCCAAGCGGCGCCGCAAGCACGCTTACCGGGCCGAGCACCATGAAGCCGAGCAGGCTGACATAGCCCGCCGAGAGCGGCGGCAGCGTGGCCACGTTCCAGCCTTCCACGATATAGCCGATGGTGGCGGGTATCGCGATGATCGGCCCGAAACCGGACGCGGTGCCGACCGCCTGATGGATCGGCCAGCCGAGGAACTTCATGTAAGCCGTGACATAAGCCCCACCGCCGATGCCGATGAGGGTTGAAATCAGGCCGATGCCGAAGCCGGCGACGAGATTCCACGGCGCGGGCGGAAGCGCCGCGTCAGGCTTCGGCTCGCTTTTGCCGAAAGCAAGGCGCGAGGCGATGAAGATGCATGACGTCGCGAATACCGCCTTGAGAAAGCTGGACGGAGCGCGCGACGCGATGAACACGCCGAGCACCGCTCCCGCCACCACCCACGGGCCAAGCCGCCGGATCACCTCCATAACCACCGCACCATGCTTGTTATGCGAGCGCACCGAGTTGATGGCAGTCGGGATGATGATGGCAAGGGAGGTCGCCACGCAGACGCGCATGATGATGCTCTCGTCGACGCCAGCCAGCCGGAACAGTTCGTAGAGCACGGGCACGCTCACCGCGCCGCCGCCGATGCCGAGAAGGCCAGCGAGAAAGCCGGTGATCACGCCGCCGATGAGAAGCGCAATGGACAATTCCGCGATTTGATACCACGGGAGGTGTTGAATGAGGTCAAGCATGCGGGACATGGGAAAGGAATGAGATGCGGGCGAAAGACTACAGCTTTGCCCCGTGCATGCAATTATTATTATTTTCGGGATTTATTGCATACACTGATGCGAAATTTGCATGCAATGGCCGGCGATTCCGCCGCTTCCATGGCGCGGCAACGAGGTGAGCCGCTCCGGCATGTCCGGGCCGGAATGTTATCGCGTTTTGCAGAAACACAGGACGAGGCCGTGGCCAGCTGATTTGCGCGCCTTATTCGCGTGACCCGGCCACCGGAACGAGAGCCTTGAAAGCCTCCATCAGCAGCGGCCCAGCCGGGATGCCAGAAAAACGGTATTCGCCCGGCGAGCAGCGCCAACCACTATTGGCGCTTCAATATTCATGGGTCTCGCGGCCGCTAGCGCGGGCGGGATGACCGCGACCGCCCGAAAAGGTGTGACCCCGCCGCGCGGTTCTCCCGCCGCCGTCACGCCGCGAGCGAAGGCGCCTCCTCGGCGCGCCGCGCCGCCTCGATTGCGGCGTGAATGATATCGAGCCCCGCGCCGGGTTTGACGCATTCCTCGGTCAACAGACGCCGGAATTGCCGCGCGCCCGGCCTGCCGTTCACGAGGCCGATCATGTGGCGTGCGATGGCGGAAAGCCTTGTGCCCCGCTCAAGCTCGCGTTCGATGAAAGGAAGCATGCGCTCCAGCGCCTCATGCGGCAGGAGCGGCGCGGCCGTCTCGTCATAGAGCGCGGCGTCCACTTCCAGAAGCAGCGCCGGGTTCTTGTAAGCCGCGCGGCCGAGCATGACGCCGTCCACACTTTCAAGGTGCATCGCGCTCTGTTCGATCGTCTCGATGCCGCCGTTGATCACGATCGTCAACTCGGGGAACGCGGCTTTGAGGCGATAAACCCGTTCGTAATCGAGCGGCGGGACGTCGCGGTTTTCTCTCGGCGACAGCCCCTTGAGCCACGCCTTGCGCGCATGAACGATGAAGATTTTACACCCCGCCGCCGCCACCGTCTCGATGAAGCGCGTGAGATCGGCCTCGCTGTCCTGCTCGTCGATGCCGATGCGGTTCTTCACGGTCACCGGAATCTGACCGCCGACGGCGCTTTTCATCGCCGCCACGCATTTGCCGACAAGTTCCGGCTCCGCCATCAGACACGCGCCGAACCGGCCCGACTGCACACGGTCCGAAGGGCAGCCACAGTTGAGGTTGATTTCGTCATAGCCGAAGCCAGCGCCGATTTCGGCAGCCCGCGCGAGTTCGAGCGGGTCAGAGCCGCCGAGTTGCAGAGCGACCGGGTGCTCCGTACCGTCGAAGCCGAGAAGCCGCTCCCGGTCGCCGAACATGATCGCGCCTGACGTTACCATCTCCGTATAGAGCCGCGCACGGCGCGAGAGAACGCGATGGAAGAAACGGCAATGGCGATCCGTCCAATCCATCATGGGTGCGGTGCAAAATGTCCATTTCTTATCAGTCACTTGCGTTACTCTGTCGGTCCAATCCGCTGATCGCATCACCAGCACGGCGCTAACATACGGATAGATGGCTATTCACGCCGGGACAAAACCGTGTTGGCGGCCGCATGTCAAATTGCGTTGTGTCTATTTCCCGCCAAAGCGTGAAGGAACTGGTACGGGCCGAAACCGCAGCCGTTCCGACGTCCGTCACGAACCCAGCCGTCCGCCTCATCATGAGGATGACGACTTCGCAAGGGACGCAACGACTGCGCCGACTGCACGGCGATCCGCCTTCCCGGTCTTTCCCAGCGGCAAACCGTCTACGATGTGGATGGCGTTCGGCAGCTTGTAGTGTTCGATCCGGTCGGCTGCCCAGAGGCGAAGTTCGTTTGCCGTCACATGTGCGCCTGACTTCAGCGCAACGAGGAGGTGAACTGCCTCGCCAAGCGTTTCGTGAACGATGCTACCACATAATGCTTCGTGAACGAGAGGATGGGAGGCTATCGCGGCCTCCACTTCGAGGGGGGCGATTTTCATGCCGCCGCGAGATATGATCTCCTTCGCGCGACCGATGAGGACGATCCCGCCTTCGCATTGCCGGGCAAGGTCGCCAGTGCGGAACCAGCCGTCGTCAAAGACTGCATCCGTAAGAGTGGGGTCGCCGAGGTAGCCGATCATGCCGAACGGCGTGCGGATCTGAAGCTCGCCGGAGCCGGGCGTTTCGGTATGAGCGATGCGGAACGAAACGCCCTCGGTCGGTTGGCCAAGAGTGCCGAGATGCTTGCCTTCGTGCACTGCGAGCGCAAAATCGCAGGAGCCCGTCTCACTGAGGCCGAAGAGATCGAAAATTCGCGCCTCGGGAAAGCGTTCGATTGTGTGAAGGCTGAGCGGCACCCCGAGAGCCTCGCCCCCGGTCAGCAGAAGTCGAAGGCTGCTGCTCGGCTTGCCGTCCGGTGCATCCGACATCCTGAGCATTGATGGCACGAGCGCCCCGACGGTTGCCTCTGCCTGAAGAGAGGAGGCAACCTGCCCTGGATCGAATTTCGGCAATTGGACGAGCCTTGCGCCTTCCAGTAGCGCAAGCAGAGCGACCCAGATCCCGTAAACGAACGAAAGTTGCAGTGGAAGAAGGACCACATCGTCGCTCCTCACGACGAGGAGGCGCCGCAAGACTGCGAGCTTTGCAGCAAGCCGGTCGCCGTCGAGCACGACGCCTTTCGGCTCGCCGGTACTGCCGGAGGTGAATATCACGAGCGAGCCGCAATCATCGTCATCGCGGATGGAAACGGTGCCCGTATTATCCACGACACGATGATCGGAGATTATGAGACGTATTCCGGCTTTCCGAATGACTCGCTCGACCGTTGACGATGGCGAGGCGTGATGGATCGGAACCACGGCCCCTCCCGCCCGCCAGACGCCGAGAAATGCCGCGATGTCTGGCGCGGCATTTGACAGCTTCAGGAGCACTGGCTCTCTGGGGCGGAGGCCATGGGCTTCGAGATCGAGCGCGATCCTTGCGCTGTGCGCCTCCATGGCGGCAGCATCGAGGCGGATGCCGGGGCTCTCCGCGGACGCACGCCTGTCCGCGAGGGCCTGAAGCACAAAGTCTGCCAGCATATTGCTCATAAGGGCTCCGCTTCGGCAAAGCGACGTTCGCGCCAAGCCAAGGCGGCGCGCAGCCCTTCCTGCCTTACGATACTCATGAATTGCACTTTGTCCGGCGACCTCCTGCCTTCGGCAGCAATGTCTATGTCGAGGGCGGCAGCGAGACCGGACGAGAGTCCTTGTGCCTCCAGGGCGACGTTGATTGCGCGTTTCGTGTCGCGCACGAGATCAGGATCGACGACGGCGACCCTGCGGGCGATCCGAAGAGCCGCTTCCTGCAATTCATCGGCAGGAACGATGCGCGTGATCAAGCCGATTTCATGGGCTCTTTGAGCGGTTATGCGGTCTTCGCCGGTAAGGATGATGTCCTTTGCCACCTTCGGACCAACGATCCATGGGAGCACCATGACGACGATGCCCGCACCAAACTTCAGCTCCGGCTCGCCGAAAAATGCATTCTCGCTCGCGATCGTGATGTCGCAGCAGAGGGCGAGTTCAAGACCACCGGCGAGACACGCTCCCGGCACCGCCGCGAGTGTGGGCTTCGGGAAATGCCAGAAACGGGTGACGGTATCGAAGTCGTAGCGAAGCGCTTCCCTCCACTCTTCGGGGCCAGTCGGCCCGTTTTCTGCCTGTTCCTTCAGGTCGAATCCAGAAGAGAAAGAGCCGCCCGCACCGGTCAGGATTACGGCATGAATACCGGCGTCCCGCTCAATCTCGTCAAGAGCGAGGTTCAGTTCCTTGAGAGTGCGCACGTTCAGAGCGTTCACGCGCGCGGGACGGTTCAACGTGATCCGGGCGACCCCACCCTCCAGACGCTCCAATAATATGGTTTCGTATGTCACGTCATATCCTCCGCGGAGCACATTTGAGGTTGGGGTCGCTTCGTATATTTCTTTGTCGACGTCGCGGCTCCATGAACGGATCGGCCAGCCGTAATGGCTTCGGCCGCCGTCAGCCCGAGTGCCTGTTCATAAAGCCTTCGATCAGGGTCGCCAGATAGACCGGTGTCTCTTGCATTGGGCAGTGACCACAGTTTTTGATAACGACCAACAACGGCGTGGCTGGACGGATCGACATAGTCAATATGGTTTTAGAAAATAAAAATCAGATAGTTAGGTGTGTTTGCCTCTCAGAGATCTGAAGCCCCTCTTTCCCCATGAAGAACGATTTGGTCGGCGCTCAATCTCGCCCGGCTGCAAACCTTCAACGCCGAGATCATCGGTGTCACCGTCGATTCGACCGCATATTTCCAGGCGATGAACGTGTTCATCACCGAGAAGAAATTGAAGCCGATGATCGACCGGGGCTTTCCCTTCACCGCGTGCCGAAGGCCTCCGTCTGAGGAGCGGCGGCCGCTTCGGCAAACCGGGTGGTCGGCATCTCGGATTGACCGGCATCAGCCGAGGCGGCCGAGATAGCCGGCGAGAATGGCGCGGCTCGACTGGAGGCAGTCGATCTTGGCATCCAATCCGGCGATCTCGCGGCGGAGCGTTGCCAGCACTTCCGCACAGGGCTCGAAATCCGGCCGATCGGTGAGCACGCAAGGCAGCAGGAAGCGGATCGTCTCCAGCTTCAATCCCGCCTCGCTCAAGAGTCGGATGCGCCGGACGGTCCGCTCCTCGGCCTCGCCATAGTCGCGGTAGCCGGACGCCCGCCGCGCCGGCGCCAGCAGACCTTCCTCCTCGTAATAACGCAGCATGCGGACGCTGATGCCTGTGCGCTTCGACAAATCGCCGATCTGCATGTGATCCTCTTGACCCTGACAGCGATGTCAGACTGTAGCGTCCTCTCCATCTGGACGAAAGAGCGGAGATGGAACGGATGAAGACGGTCGAAATCGATGGCGCACGGGTCGCTTATCAGGTCGATGGCACGGGGCCTGGACTGGTGCTCATCCACGGCACCGGCGGCAATGCCGAGACCAATTGGGGCCATCTGGTGCCCGCGCTCGCCCGGCATTGGACGGTGGTGCGTCCGGACTATTCGGGGTCCGGCGCCACCCGCGACGACGGCGGAGACCTCACCGCCGAGCGTCTTGCCGCCGAAGTCGTCGCGGCGGCGGAAGCGGCGGGCGCGGTGCCCTTCGATCTCGTCGGTTTCTCGCTCGGCGCGGCTGTGGCGGCGAAGATCGCGGCCGATTATCCCCACCTCGTCCGCCGGGTGGTCCTGCTCGGCGCATTCCTTGACGGTGCCGATCCCCGGCAGCGGATGCAGTTCGGCCTGTGGAACGACCTGATCCGCACCGACCGTTTGGCGATGGCGCGCCTCATTCTGCTGACCGGCTTCAGCCCGGCCTTCCTGTCCGGCCTCGGCCATAACGGGATCGCCGAGGCGATTGCGGCCATTGTCGAGGACAACGACTGGGAGGGTATGGCCCGCCAGGTGGATCTCGACCTTGCGATCGATATCACCGAGGAGGCGCGGCGGATCGAGAGACCCGTTCTGGTCATCGGCTGCGCCCACGACCATATGGTGCCGCCCGCCGAGGCGCGCGCGGTGGCGGCGGCGATTCCCGGTGCCCGCTATGCGGAATTGGCGACCGGCCATCTCGCCGCGCTCGAACAGCCGGACGCCTTCATCACCCTCCTTGATGATTTCCTGCGCGGCGACCGGCGCTGATGGGCCCACTCAGACCGGAAAGGCAAGGGATGCGGACCGGCGTAGAGACGTAGAATCGCAAAATCGGCTTTACGCGGGGTCGGAGATCCGACGATCAAAAGCTGTAAAGGAACGAAGCCGGATACACGGATCCACATCTCCGGCTTTCCGGACATCGGGCGGGCCGATCGAGCAGTTCCGCTCGCGTGACTTATCTCGTCTGGTTTTTTTTGAAAAACTGGAGCGGGCGAGGCGATTCGAACGCCCGACCCTAACCTTGGCAAGGTTATGCTCTAC